>QNZW01000192.1 GCA_003978375.1 Sulfurovum sp. | reverse complement strand
CCCACAAAATACCAATGTCAATACAGATTTTCCTATCAAAGTCATAGAGGTGGTAATGATGGGTCATACAGGGAGCAAAAGACCCCTTATGGGCTATGGAAAAGATGAAATAGCCTGTGCTATGGGTGCATTAGAACAAGTGGGAATGGTTTCATATGCCCAAAGAAAGATAGGCTTACTCTCAGGAGGACAACGCCAACGCGTGATGATTGCACGTGCTTTATGTGCACATCCTAAAATACTCATACTTGATGAGCCCACATCAAATATAGACATCACTGGACAACGTGAAATTTATGAACTTTTAAAAACACTCAATCAAGATATCACTATCATTGTTGTAAGCCATGATATCTCTGTCATATTAGAATATGCCAATAAAGCAGCCCACGTTAATAAAAAACTCTCCTATCATGATATTTCAGATAAACAATCTACCTTTCATACACATGGAGAAAAAGAGCATTTTTGTGAAATAGAACTTTTACAAATGTTGGGCAAAGAGAGCTGTGAAAGTTGTGAAGTCCCCTCTTCAAAATGGAGAAGCCAAAAATGATAGAAGCACTTCAATATGAATTTATACAACATGCACTATTGGCTGGTATATTGGTAAGCATTGCCACAGGCATCATCGGTTCATTGATTGTGGTAAATCGTATGGTATTTTTAGCAGGGGGGATTGCACATACCTCTTATGGTGGCATAGGACTTGCTATCTATTTAGGGTTGCCCATCTTTTTAGGTGCAACACTATTTGCAGTGGGTGCTGCCCTACTCATCGCTGCACTCACACTAAAAAAACGCCACCGAATGGATACTTTCATAGGACTTATTTGGGCTGTAGGTATGGCAATAGGTGTTATTTTAGTAGATCTTACACCTGGATACAATGTAGATCTTATGAGTTACCTTTTTGGTTCTATACTTGCGGTCACTACAGAAGATTTGTATTTTATGGCTGCGCTTTTGGCACTGATTATTTTTGTTGTTATTTTTTGGTATCGTGATATTTTGGCTGTCTCCTATGACCCAGAGTATGCACGACTTCGCGGTGTCAATGTCACATTTTTTTACACACTTATCCTGATACTTTCTGCATTGACTGTGGTTATTGCTATTAAGGTTGTAGGGCTCATACTTGTCATTGCCATGCTTACTATACCTGTATATATTGCAGAGAAGCTCTCAAATGCTCTTCTTGAGATGATGTTTATCTCTGGTGCCATTGCTACACTCTTTACCCTTATTGGACTTTGGTTCTCTTATACTTATGATCTTAGTTCAGGTGCTTCTATTATCATTATTTCTGCATTTTCTTTAGGATTGTTTTTACTTCTATTATACATAAAAGAAAGAAGAAAAATAAATCCATGAAAATATTTTTACAAACCATAGGTGCCCTCAATGATGAAACAAGACTTAGTCTGTTACGTTTTATAGACAAAAATGGTGCAGTGTGTGTCTGTGAATTATCTTCTTCATTCAACATGATACAATCACGCATTTCAAGACACCTCAAAATTCTCAAAGAATCAGGTTTTTTACGTGTAGAGCGTAAAGGAAGATGGGCATATTACTCAATCCGTTCTCCTCTGGATACATTTCGACAAGATATACTCAAAGAGATTTCCTATCTAGAAATAGATATACCAAAACGTAAAAATGGCTGTGAAAAATAGTATCTTGCAATTATCCTAAATCACTATTTTGCTATAATAACATATACATAAACTCTAAAAGAGTCTATTGAAGGACAAATCATCAAAGCATTTGAAAAACTGAATTTACATCCACATATTTTAAAAGCTATTGAGCATGAAAAATATGAAAACACAACAGCTATCCAAAATAAAGTCATTCCTGCTGCGATGAAAGGTATGGATATTTTAGGTGCTTCCAAATCAGGCACAGGAAAAACGGCGGCATATGTGCTCCCTTTACTTCATAAATTGCAAAAAATAGTAAAAAAAGAACAAAAAGTAGTAAGGGCATTGATTATTGTGCCTACTATTGAACTAGCCGATCAGGTTTCTCGTACGATTGTCACATTCTCACGTTATCTTGACATACAAACAGCCAAAGTACAAGGTGGATCAAAAAAAATAGATCAAATCCAAAAACTTAAAGAAGGTGTAGATATTGTTGTGGCCACACCTGGACGACTACAAGATTTTATATTAGAAAAAAAAATCAATCTTGAACACATCAATACTGTCATACTTGATGAAGCAGATACCATGCTTGATCTTGGTTTTTTAGATGAAATAAAGGCCATACTCTCAAGCTGTACACACCCCAAACAAATGATGTGTTTTTCTGCTACTATTTCTCAAAATATCAAAAAACTCTCTAAAGCATTTTTAAAAAACCCAGCCATTGTTGAAATAAGCAACCGTCGTGATGTGGTCAATTTTATTAAACATAATGCCTACAAAGTAGACAAAAAACGTAAACCCCAACTGGCCGTTAAACTTGTCAAAGACATGGGGGCTGCTCAGGTGCTTATTTTTGTAAACAAAAAAGAGACTGCAGATAAACTTTTTGAGTACTTTAAAGGGCAAGGCATTTGGACCTCTTTGATACACGGTGATATCAAAAGAGGTGGACGTGCTAAAGCACTTACTCTACTAAAGGCTAAAAAGACACAAGTACTTATTGCTACAGATATTGCTGCACGTGGTATTGATATTCCTCAATTACCCTTAGTGATTAATTATGATTTGCCCAAACTAACAGATGATTTTACCCACCGTGTAGGACGTACAGGACGTGCCAATCATAAAGGAGAGGTCATCACCCTACTGACTATCCACGATTATGATACTTTTTCGACTATAGAAAAACATCTCAAACTCAATATAAAACGTCAGATTATGGAAGGGTTTGAAATCACAGACAAACAACCCCGCCAAGCACGTCCACGCAAGAAGTCACTTCGTGAAAAAAAGGGCTATATTGATTATGATAAAAAACGTAAATTTACCTATGCAGCACAAAAGAAAAAACGCGCCCTAGAGAAAAAAAAGAAAAAATAACAAAAATATGGCAAACTATACCACTATAGAGATTCAATCTCTGGCTATATTGACACTATTTTTATTGTATTTTATAGTGAAATTGCGTCGTTTTTTTAAACAATTTACCTCTAAAAGTTTACTCAAACGTAACCGTACACTTAAAAAACTCAAACGTCTTTCTTGGGAAACATTTGAACATTTGACCATGGAACTTTTTCGCAACAAAGGATGGCATGTTACAGGCAATACAAAAAAGGGTGCAGATGGTGGTGTAGATATTTGGTTACAAAAAAAATCATTGACCCAAAAAAATATTTCTGCTATTGTGCAATGTAAGCGTTATGAAAATGCACGTGTAACGATAAAAGTGATTCGCGAAATGTATGGATTGATGCATGAATATGGCGTAGATGAAGTCTACATCGTCACTACAAGCCGTTTTACCAAAGAGTGCAATACTTTTATTAAAGATAAAAATATCACACTTATTGATGGAGAACAACTAGTCAAACAGATTGCCACTTATGCTTAAGGACATCTCTAATGCCCTTAATCTTCTTTATATACTTCAAAATCTTCTTTACTCACACCACAGTCAGGACAGACCCAATCTTCTGGAATATCTTCAAATGCTGTACCAGGAACAATACCACTATCAGGATCCCCTAATTTAGGGTCATAGATATAACCACATACAAGACATATATATTTTTGACTCATATTAAACTCCTTTAGATAAAATGTCATATCTATATTTATACAACAAAAGGACACCAATGTCAATAAAATGTGCATTTTTATTTCCAGGACAAGGCTCTCAAGCCATGGGTATGGGACAAGATTTTTTTAACAACTCAGAAGTAGCAAAACAGCTTTTACAGGATGCCAGTGAGAGAACAGGCATAGACTTTGAGACACTGCTCTTTGAAGAGAATGACAAACTAGCACAAACTGAATATACGCAACCTGCTATTTTACTTGTAGGGGCTATGGCACATAGACTTTTTACAGATGCTACAGGTATCACACCAGCACTCACTATGGGACATTCATTGGGTGAATTTACAGCACTGGTTGCTTCAGGTGCATTGGATGCGGTAGATGCTGTAGCACTTGTAAATCTTAGAGGTCAATTGATGGCAAAAGCCTGTGAAAACAAAGAGGTTGGTATGCTTGTAAGTCTTGGGCTTTCAGATGAACAAGTCGAAGAGATATGTGCATCACAAAGAACCAAAGGCATGGAAGTTTGGGCAGTTAATTATAATGCCCAAGGACAAATCGTTATCGCAGGCATTAAAAAAGATCTTGAACTTTTAGTGCCTCTACTTAAAGATGCTGGTGCCAAAAGAGCCATGCTTCTTGATATGTCAGTGGCCTCTCATTGTCCTTTATTGGAGTCAGCTTCAACACCATTGGAAGCAAAACTTCAAGAAATATTAAAAGATGAATTTATCGCACCTGTTGTATCTAATGTAACAGCGAAGACATATAGTACAAAAAATGAAGCATTAGCATTGTTGCCACAGCAACTTGTTAAGCCTGTTTTATATAAACATTCTATAGCAAATATTGATGATGATGTAGATTGTTATATTGAATTTGGTCATGGTAATGTACTCAAAGGTCTCAACCGTAAAGCCACAAAAAAACCACATTTTAATGTAAGTGATATGGCATCGCTAGAGGCTACTATTGAAGCCATTGAAACACTATCAAAATCTGCATAAGTTTTAGGAGTTAGGATGAAAATAGCCATTATGGGTGCCATGCCTGAAGAGATAGAACCCATTATCTCAAAGTTAGATGCCGTAACAAAAACATACTATGGTGAAAACACCTATTATGAAGGCACCTATCATGGCAAAGATGTAGTGGTTGCCTACTCTAAAATAGGCAAGGTATTTGCTACTCTCACTGCCACTATACTCATAGAAAAGTTTGCTTGTACACATCTGCTTTTCTCTGGTGTCGCTGGTGCTATCTCTAATGAACTGAGTATTGGTGATCTTGTCATTGCTACAGGTTTGAGTCAGCATGACTTAGATATTACAGCCTTTGGGCATCCTTTTGGATATGTACCAGAGGGTGAAGTTTGCATCACTACAGATAAAAACCTTCGCAATTTAGCAAAAAAAGTAGCACAAGAAAAGTCTTTAACGCTCAAAGAAGGTAATATCGCTACTGGCGACCAATTTGTAGCAGATGAAACACGAAAAAATTGGATAGGTTCTACCTTTCAAGCAGATGCTTTGGAGATGGAAGGTGCTGCTGTAGCTGTAGTCTGTAAAGCACTTAATGTACCTTTTTTCATCTTACGTGCCATCTCAGACAGTGCAGATATGGATGCAAGTTTTAACTTTGATACCTTTTTAGATTCATCAGCTAAAATCAGTGCTGATTTTATATTGAGCATGGTAGATGAGCTGCAATCAATCTAGGAGACAATGTGAACCATACACAACGACGCTCCAAAGCTAAAACCATTCCCATGAGTAAACGCTTACTCAAAGTCATAGGCAAAACCAATGCCACTTTTAAACTTATAGGCGAAGGTGATAAGGTACTGGTAGGACTTAGTGGAGGTAAAGATTCTCTCGCACTGATTCATGCACTCAAACATATGCAACGTCATGCACCCTTCTCTTTTGAGTTTGAGGCATGTACTATCCAATATGGTATGCCCAATGAACATTACACCTTTTTAAGTGAACATTGCAAAATGTATGAAATCAAACACACCATTTATGACACAAATATCTTCGAAGTTTCTCAAGATACCATCCGTGAAAATTCGTCATTTTGCAGTTATTTTTCTCGTATGCGTCGTGGTGCACTCTATAGTTTTGCAGAAGAGCATGGCTTCAATAAAGTAGCACTTGGACATCATTTTGATGATACCGTAGAGAGTTTTTTTATGAATATGTTTTACAATGGTAGCATGAGAGCCTTGGCACCTATTTACAAAACCAGTAGAGGCTTTCATCTCATACGCCCCCTAATCGAAACGAGAGAAAGGCAACTCTATGACTTTGCCAAAGAAAATGCATTACAAACCATAGGAGATGAGGCCTGTCCTGCTATGCTCAAAGAAGTTAAAATGCCTCATGCAAGAGCCTCTACGAAAGCATGGTTGGCAGAACTTGAGGCACAAAACAAAGATGTTTTCAAAATGTTTAAAGCCTCTTTCAAGCACATACACGATGATACACTCCTAGACCCAACACGTTGGAAAAGAGACGATATAGATACTTCTTTGTAGCTTAATCGATGATGCTTCGTGGTCTTAGGAAGAGCGTTCATACATCTCTAGCTTGGTGAGTAACCTTGCATTGGTAATACGATATTTACTACTTGCTTCAACGACTTCATTATGGCGTTTTTCTAATTGTTTATGCTTCTCTTGTAGGGTGGCATATATATTTTCAACTGCTTCAAGTTTAGCATCTATTTGACTCAGTTCTTTTTCTAACTCATAAAAACGACTTTGTAAAGCCAAAAATGATTCATTGCTACTATTTAGTCTATTTTTCGTCTCTTCAAATTGTTGCAACTCTTGTTCATTACTGGCATTTTTTATCTTATACTTTTCTAACTCTTTTTCTATATGAAGTATATGCTCTGCTTTGATTTGATTGTCTAACTCTACACTTAAAAATCTATTTTTATACCCTCTTACGCGCATTGTTGATACCACAACTACCAAAACAATCACCAAAAGTATCACGATGGAGATACCCACAATAAGGATTAACGCAGAATCATTAAAAATGAGCGATAGTGTTTCTTGTATTTTATCCATCGATAACGTCATATGCTTTAGGTACCTTACATGTCATACTTTTTTGACTAAGACTTCCTTTGCCATATTTTACATTTTTAAATATGATTTGTACTTTATTATCTAAGTCATCAAAACGGGCGATACTATGGATTTTTCCTTGATTATCTACTTGTATTGTTACTGATTTACCGTTCATATGTGCTAGGTAGATATTTTTTTTATATAATTTTGCTTTTTTAAGTGTTTCTATCAGATTAAATTTTTTGGTAATAATATAATGAGAGACCTGCTCCAAATCATGATCTACTACCATCAGTGCTTTGTCATTGACACATGTCTCTTTTTTTGTTGGTGCAAGAAATGACCATTTCATTTTTGTTTTATCCGAAAAGCGTACTTTACCTTTGTAGTTGATTGTTTTATTTTTTGTATTGGTAATTTTCTCTGTAAAATTTGCTTGAAAATTTTCTGGGATAATAATAGAAGCACCATGTGCATAAAAACTACTTACCAACATGATTATGGCTATTTTCACTCTTTTTTTTGGATACATTTTCATAAGACAACTCCTTAAAGTCAGGTAAAAATATACCAAAATATCACTTGATATTTGATATATTCATTCAAGTATGTCATAAAATTGTGAAAGAACTGTTATGGGTCATTTTATTTGGCTTTAAAGTAATAGGTAATTTTCTTAAAAAGCCCTATCCCTGGACCTCTATAACTTGCCAAAGTCATATAAATCCTATGTCCATTTTTAGGGATATCCACAGTTATGGAACTCGCAGGAGTATGTACTGCCTTAATCAGGCGACCTGTTGTATCATCACGTATATAAAAACGCACATAGGCCGCATCTCTTTTCTCCCAAGTAAAAGTTTGTTTTGTTGATAGCTTTGACCACGCCTTTGGTGAGGTTAAAACTGCTGGTCCATGTGCAGAAGTATTTGTGCTAGATGGTGCTATGTAGGTTGTTCTTATACCATTGTTGATTTTATCTTCACCCTTAAAACTATACAAATCAACAAATAGATGATGTCCATTATCAGGTATCTCTAGCGTTACTTGTGAACCCAAAATAGGTGCAGCATACAATAATTCATTCCCATTGTCTCTATCATAAAGATAAAAATGTACCAAAGTGGCATTATTTTTGTGCCAAGTAAAGGTTTGCCTTTTTTGTAATGTTGCACCCTCTAGTGGTGTAGACATAACGGCTGGTTGTATCTCTTCACATGCTGTTTTAAATGTTTGACTCTCACTATTTTGAGATTCACTTGTGTGATTATATGCTCTTACATAAATCGTATAGTTAGTACATGGTTGCAAATCAGTAAGGCTAAAATGTGTATAGCCTGTACCTTCATGTGCCTCTAAGTGACTTGCTATCCAAGTCTTAGAATTTGTATCATAGACTTTAAATCCTTCTTCATTGTTGGCATAATCCCAAAACTTCAAATCTGCACTTGTACTTGTGATATTTGTAAGTGGATAGATATATTTTGGTGCAGCAACTGTCATACCTTGTGGCAGATGAAAATCATTTTTTTTGCTCACAAGCAACACTGCATCTTTATCAAAATCATCAGGAAAAGAGAAATGTGTATCTTCTACATTTTGTATAGAGGTATATGCTCCCGTGTCTGGATTCATCCAAATGTATTGGTACTTTTCATCAAGATCTAATGCTAAGAGTGTAATATCTTTAGCTACAGGAGTGTACACCACATAAGTATCTTGACTTTTCATCGCTTGTGCTCTGTCACGATTATTCTCACCATTGTTTGCATAGGCATCATTAAAGGTAAATGCACGCAATGAGAGATTAAAATCTTTGAAAAATCGTGTCACATAGTGCAAATCATCCATGCCTTTGACACCATATCTGTCTTGGAGTGTTGCATAAGGTATAGATACTTCATACTTTCCACCATAGGCAAAACCACCTCCTGAAAGCACCCAAGACCAACCTCCTCTTCTATAAAAATAATCTGCATTTGGTTTAGGTGTGGTGGTGTCACCTATGCCATACCAAAATTCATACCAGTCTTCTCCAGAAAAAAGAGGCACATTGTAGTGTACATACTTGTCTAAAGTATGGGCATCCAGATCGTCTTCTGTTTCAAAATGAAGATAGGTAGACAAACCATTGCCAAACAAGTCCATATGGTATTCTTTATTTCTTTGATGACCTGTCGATCTTAATGTATGGAAAGGATCATTCTCTTTTAGATAGAGCAAAGCTTCTTTTGCAATAGTGGTATTGATAGGATGATTCTCATACGCAGCATCATTGTATACCAAAAAGTTAATATTGGGATACGCAGCATATCTGTCTATCATGTATTGAAGTAATTTTTTTCTTTTTTCTTCTCCTAGTGCATGAAGTGCACTGTCCTCTCCATTGTAGCCATCAGAGACACCTATATATAAAATAAGCTGAAACTGCATATCAGGGTGATACTGTAATGCCCACTGGATTCTCTGATCATCTGTATTAAAGTGCATATAGGCAAATTCATTGTGGCTTTGATCTGCATAATAAAATGCAAGTTTATTGACATCATCATCTACACCCATACCTGCTGCAATAACTCTTAGCATTGTGATACCATGTTGTTCAGCTTGATTAATATAGTCAACAAATGTATGCATTGGTGTCTTAGACGTACTCAATAAATTATAGCCAGTATCCACAATAGGAATAAATGATTCATTATTATCACGTAGGATATATTGACCTGAGGCTTTAAGTTTCCCCTTTAAAGTAGAAGGTACGACACGAAAGGATCCGGTATCTCCTGCATTGGTCGTCCAAGTCCATGTACCTAATACATCACAGTAAAGTCTTGCTCTTGTATATCCATTGCCATCATAAAAGCCATGTACAACTCTCTTTTGTGTGCCATTGGAAAAGGTAAAGACAAGAGTGCTGTTACTCAATACTCCTACTTCATGCACACCATACAATGATGTATCTAACGTACCTGTTGTAAATGTGCGATTATCAACACTTGCAAAAACTTGACTCGATAAACACATCAATAGTATAAACCTAGCAACTAAGAAAATTTTCTTTTTCATCTTTTCCCCTCTTAATATATAGTTAAGAAGAAGTATGCCATATTTGTATTACCTAAGTATTACCTCTGTTTAAAAAAAATGTATCTATGCTAACAGAAGATTAATCACATTTTAGATAGAATAATCATAATTTATAAAAATTATACTATTAGGTAAAATGAAACATGATAAAAAATATCCTCAAAGTTTTTGGTACACAAAACGATAAAATTGTTAAAAACTATCTGAAAAAAGTCAAACATATAAATGCTTTAGAGTCTACATATGAGTCAATGGATGATGAAGCACTTAAATCTGCCTTTGAAGCATTTAAAATAGCAGTCAAAAATGGTGAAAAGACATTAGATGATGTCCTTTATGATTCATTTGCTATTACAAGAGAAGTGAGTAAAAGAACTTTAGGACTTAGGCATTACGATGTGCAAATGGTTGGAGGGATGGTACTCAATGATGGAGATATCGCTGAGATGAAAACAGGTGAAGGAAAAACACTTGTTGCCACACTTGCAGTCGTACTTAATGCCATGACAGGAAAAGGTGTACATGTAGTCACCGTGAATGACTATCTCGCCAGTAGAGACAGCCAAGAGATGTCTCCAATCTATGAATTTTTGGGCTACAATGTAGGATGCATCACCTCTGGAATACACGGAGAAGGTGAAAGAAAAGCACAATATGATGCAGATATTACCTATGGTACAAACAATGAATATGGTTTTGACTATTTACGTGACAATATGAAAGTACGTGCAGAAGAGAAAGTACAACGTGAGCATAATTATGCCATTGTTGATGAAGTTGACTCTATTTTAATTGATGAAGCTAGAACACCACTTATTATCTCTGGTCCTACACAACGTGATCACAACCACTATGCACAAGCTGATGCTATTGCAAAACAGATGCAACGCGGTGAAAAGATAGAGGTAAAAGCAGGAGAAGATGAAAAAACCACAGGTGATTTTATCGTAGATGAAAAAAACAGAACCATCGTTATGACAGAAGATGGTTTACAAAAAGCCCAAGACCTTTTTGAGGTAGAAAACCTTTACTCTCTTGAAAATGCAGCACTCTCTCACCATTTAGACCAAGCACTCAAAGCACACTACATTTTTGAAAAAGATGTAGATTATGTTGTGCAAGATAATGAGATTATCATTGTCGATGAGTTTACAGGAAGACTGAGTGAAGGACGTAGATACTCAGAAGGACTACACCAAGCATTAGAGGCAAAAGAGAATGTAGAGATACAAGAAGAGTCTCAAACCCTTGCTGAAATTACCTATCAAAATTATTTTAGACTCTATAACAAACTAGCAGGTATGACAGGTACAGCACAAACTGAAGCAACAGAATTTGCACAAATTTATAACTTGGATGTTATTTCTATTCCTACCAAGTACCTATTGCTAGAGAAGATAAAAATGACCTAATTTATAATACAGAACGTGAAAAACTCGATGCTGTTGTCAAACGGGTAAAAGAGCTACATGCCAAAGGGCAACCTGTGCTCATCGGTACAGCGTCTATTGAAAAATCTGAAATGATAGATGCACGACTTAAAAAAGAGAAAATTCCTCACAATATGCTCAATGCCAAAAACCATGCCCAAGAGGCTGAGATTATCATGAATGCAGGACAAAAAGGTGCCGTAACTGTCGCTACCAATATGGCAGGTCGTGGGGTTGATATTAAGATTGATGATGAAGTAAGATCTTTGGGTGGATTGATGATTTTAGGTACAGAAAGACACGAAAGTAGACGTATAGACAATCAACTTCGTGGACGTTCTGGTCGTCAAGGTGACCCAGGGGAGAGTCAATTCTTTTTAAGTCTTGATGACAATCTTCTGCGTATTTTTGGTGGTGAAAAAATCAGAAATATTATGAACAAACTTGGTGTTGAAGATGGTGAATATATTGATTCTAAAATCGTTACTCGTTCTGTTGAAAAAGCACAGAAAAAAGTAGAAAACCAGCATTATGAATCTAGAAAACACATCTTAGAGTATGATGATGTAGCAAACCATCAACGTAAAGTTATTTATACATTTAGAAATCAATTACTCAACCCCCAATTTGATATTGCTGCAAAATTAAAAGAGAATCGTACAGAATACATTGAGTATTTATTAGAAGCATCTGAAATTTATCAAGGTATGGCTACAGAAGATTTTGATTTAGAAAAACTTGCTGCAATCATTAAAGAAGAACTGCATATCGAGATACAAATAGAAGACTTTCAAGAGAAAGAAAGAGAAGAGCTACATGAGATGTTAAAAGAGATGATGGAGACTATATATGAAGATAAAATGTCTCAACTTGACCCAGAACAACGTCAAGAGATAGAACGCATCTTGTACTTACAAGTGTTAGATCCTCAATGGAGAGACCATCTTTATGAAATGGATGTACTAAAAACAGGGATTGGACTAAGAGGATACAACCAAAAAGATCCTCTTACAGAGTACAAACAAGACTCCTATAAACTTTTTACCGATCTTATAAGTCGTATTAAACTTGAAGCCGTAAAAGTGCTTCATCTTGTACAATTTGACTTTACTTCAGCAGAAGAAGAGGAAGCAGCCGTAGAGCAAATAAAAGAAGAGTTAGAATCTGATGTTTCTCAAGCCGTACTCAATACAGAAGAACCTGTAGAGAAAAAAAATACACCCATAAAAGCAGAAAAAAAACCAAAAAGAAACGAACCTTGTCCTTGTGGATCTGGTCAAAAATATAAAAATTGTTGTGGTAAAAGTGGGCCAAAAAAAGGTCTATTTGCATAATGGTACAAACCATCTCATCGTCTAACAATCACTTTGTTAGGCGAATTATTAGGCACTACCTTAAATACGATAAGGAAAACCCTTTTATATTTATCTCATCTATGTTGGCTTTTTTAGGTATCACTGCTGGAGTGATGGTACTGATGTTAAGTATGGGTATTTATACAGGTATGCAAGAAGAGATGAAAGAGAAACTTTTTGTTATGAACTACCCTCTTACCATAATGCCTATAGAAGAAAATGCTATCAATGACACGCTGATTCAAAATTTACATACACATTTTCCTCAGTTAAAATTTAGCCCTTATTACACCACCCAAGTGATTTCTAAAAATGAGGGTGCCGTGCAAGGTTCACTTCTTTATGGTGTAGATTATGACAAAGAGTCTCAAATCAATTCTATTTTTAAAGAGGCTAAAGGAAATGCAACAAGTAAATTTAGAGCCATTATAGGAGAAGGTCTCTCCTTTGAAATGAATGCACCTAAAGGCACAAAAATCACACTCTACTTTTCAGAACAACAAGCCATCGGATTTGGTACGATGCCTTTACAAAAACGTTTTATTGTCGATGGTGTGTTCAAATCAGGTCTAAAAGCTTATGACAAAGCCATTATCTATACCTCTTTAGAAGCTTTTGAAAAACTACTAAAACGTCCCCAAGGTTTTTATGATGGATTGCATATTTATACAAAAGAGCCACTAAAAGAGATAGATGCTATCAAGGCTTCTCTTCCTTCTAATGTTGTCATAGAAGGATGGTGGCAACAAAATGGTAATATTTTTGCTGCTATGCAAATGGAGAAAAAAGCACTTTTTTTGGTTTTGTTACTCATTGTGTTGGTTGCCTCACTTAACATTGTATCATCCCTACTGATGACTGTGATGAGCAGAAGAAGCGAAATAGCACTCTTGCGTACTTTAGGTGCCACAAAAAAAGAGATCAAGTCTATATTTTTTAAATTGGGACTTATTATTGGTGCATCTGGTATTTTAGCCGGTACATTGTTGGGTGGACTTGGTATATGGATACTAACAACTTTTGATATTATCTCTATGCCTGAAGATGTTTACGGTACAAGCACTTTACCTATAGATTTGACTATGAGTGATTTTTCACTTATTATTATAGGCACTGCTATTATTGTATTGCTCTCTTCTCTTTATCCTGCCAAAAAAGCAGCACAAACCGACCCACTCATGGTCCTTAGAAATGAATAAGCATTATTTGAAGTTTACTCAAGCATATCTAGCATTGCATTGCCTTGATCAAATAGATCAAACACAGACGGATCTTTTTCGTCTTCTTCAAACACATTAAAGGGTGAGTCATCAAACATTTCAAACATACTATTGTATATTTTAGCACTTTTGTACATCACCCCTGACATAAACTCTGTGGACTCACCTGTGGTTTTAAATCCTTTATAAAAGGTACTGCCTGTCTCTTTCATATCTCCAAGCACACTGTTGCCTAAAAGCGTTGATCCAAATACTGTTTTGGCTTTTTTCTTATTTAGTCCAAAAACAGAAGGAAGTCCAAAGTGTTCTCCCTCTTCTAAATCAATCATATTCGTGATATTATCAATAATATTTGTATCACTCTTGTCTGCTCCTATAGTCTCTTTGACATTTTCAACTACGCTTTCAAGCAAAGAATCTTTATCTTTTTTCTGCTTTTTAAATGTCCCTACAGTACCAACTGTTTTGATTTTTGGTAATTCTTTTTCATCTTCTGAAAGTGTTGATTTGACAATATCTCCTACCGTATCCATAAAGTCTGCATACATCATGTGGCTAAATCCACATAAAATTAAAATTATTTTTATCATGACCATTACCTCTTGATAAATTATAACATGAAATATACTTACTTTATAATTTTTACTGTAGATTCAATAGTTCTTTGAATAAATTGTAACGGTAGTGTCAATATATCTTGGGCTGTAGAGGTTCTTACAACAGGCTTATATATCGATCCTTCAATAGTAAGCCCAACCGTGATACTTTTGTCTTTTCCCATCAAAATATAGCCAAGTAAAGGCACTTTTCCTACAAGATTACCCAACTCTCTGGCTGTCTGTATGGCAAGTTTCATATGCATGTTTTTTTTCTTCAACGAAAGCACACCCTTACCTACTATGGTTGCAGATGACCCTTTAATATAGATAGAATCAAATATGATTTTGTCTTTCGTCATTCGGTACTCTATCACACCCTCTTTTATCATAAATCCTGACTTTGAGAATCCTGGGCTACTAAAGGTTGCTAATGCTGGAACAGCATTGATAAGTGCCAAGGTATTATTATAGGCCTTAAAGTTACTCATCACACCTCCTTCGATAATAATTTGCCCCTTTAAAACCTTATCTGGATTACCAGATTTTTTAAGTGTATAACGCCCTTTTTGTAATCCATCAAAATTGATAAGGGCATGTAACATCTTATCTTTGACACGTAGTGCCTTCATAGAAACAATATTTCCTTTTTTGTTAAACTGCACAATGTCACCATCTAAGGAACCTGAAGCTTTAACATTGCCATTGGGTAAAATCTCTATATCATAACTGTCTGTGAGTAAAATATGTTTTTCATAGCGTATTTTAGAGTTATTACCAAGTATGATAAGTTTTGTACTTTTGTTCTTTTTACTTTTTTTGCGTATATTTAAAAATTTTTTAAGATCTATATTTAGATTTTTGAGTGTGAGGCGTGACTTGGCTGAACGATAATGTAAACGCTTATCAAAAGCATAAAAATCTAAACCTTTTTTACTCACTTCACCCAAACAACGGATTTGTGTACGACAAACATCATTTTTATCATAAAAAAAACATGCTTTACTACGTAATAGACCCTTAAAACTATACTTATCTCCTTTTTTAACAATATCAATACTCCCTCCATCTATGGCTATAGGCATATGTTTAAGGTATGGTTTTAATTTTGTTATATCTGTTACACCAATATGCATACCATCTTCTTTATTGATTAATTTCATTCCTAATGTGGGTATAGACAGTCTAAAATTTTTTGCATAATCAATCATCAATGGCATAGGTTTGTTTTCAATCACAATAAACTTTTCTTTGTCTCCTATTGCTATTTTTTTTGCTTCCATATTCAAAAATGCTTTTTTATTTTTTAAATCTATCTTTCCATTTACCATACCTTCATACCACAAGCCTTTGGTATAGACTTTTTCCAATATCACTTGCTCTTTTTTATAGCTAAGCTGTCCATTTAACACTGGAATTTTTGTTTCTCCTATGGAAAGTACACCTTTTTTTAGTGTGCTTGAAATAGATACTTTTTCTTTTGCTCGATTGTCATATTTGATAGTTGCTTTTAAGAGGGGTAGCGATATATTTTTTATTTGCATTTGACCTTGCTCAAAAGCAACATTCACAATAGTCAACATTTTTTTTGTTTTTTTCCATTTTCCAAGTGGTATACCCATTTTCAAGCCAATACCCACAGGGGCACCTTTATACTTTAATGGAGGAAACTTCACTTTATATGCATCTAATATTTGTTGTAATGTCTTATCTATTGCTGTTTGCATAAATAGATCCAAATAAAGCAATGTTTTTTTACTACCTATGCCTGTAATCATCACTTTTGAAGGTTTTAGTACTTTATGAAGATATGTAGGTGTCTTAAACGTGAAAAACAAAGACTTATTTTTATAATTTATTTTCATCTCTTTTGCTAAAATAGGATTTAATTTGGGCTGAAAATATATTTTTGCTTTACGAAGAAGCATCGTAGCTTTAAGTGTTTTATCATTGAGCTTAAATCCTTTATCCACAATGCTACCACTGCCTTCTAGAGTATTAATTTGATACTCTTTTGCTTTTATTTTGTCTACTAGCCATGATTGGATACTCTTAGGTAAAGACACTACATTGACCAAAGTTTTAATGTCATTAAATCTATCACTATTTAATCTAAATCTAATTTTATCTTCTTTTTTATTTGCGTTAAAATGTCCTTGTATATGATACGCATCAAAATCACCTTTGGTCTCTAATGTATTATTTTTCAGACTGTAACGTAACTCTCCATTGAGTGTTATGTTGTTCTCTTTAAGATAAAGTCTAGGTACATCTGCTGTAAATATCTCTGCATTTCTATAGATGTTACCTGCAATTTCATATCTATCACTACTCAAATAAAATAGGTTATCAGTAAACATAAATTGTACTTTGTTGTCTGCAAAAACAACTTCTTTTAAATCAATCGTATGAAAAAAAGTAAAAAAATATTTGATTCTATCAAAGGTGCTATCGATATTTTTAAAGGAGGGTTTTTCTTTAGATTTAGGAATAACTACCTTATTGGCTTTTAAAGTTAATTTTTTATCTAGTTTGATGTATAATTTGTCAATTTTATAATTACCAAGTACAAACGAATCAATTTCAATTCCCGTTTTAAACCAAAAAAAGAGAGCCACAAAAAAAATGATAAAAAATATCAATGTATTTCGTAAGAGTGTATGGATAGCATCTATAGAACT
>QNZW01000054.1 GCA_003978375.1 Sulfurovum sp. | reverse complement strand
AAGGTATCATTACCTATGTGAATGATTATTTTGCTGAAATATCACGTTATAGTCCAAAGGAACTTGTAGGACAACCACATAGTATTGTTCGTCATCCTGATATGCCTAAAATATTTTTTAAAATACTTTGGGATCGTATACAGCATGGTCATAATTTCATTGCAGCAGTTAAAAACTTAGCAAAAAATGGAAGGTATTATTGGGTATTTACTGATTTTGAAGTACTCAAAGATGAAGATAACACTCCCATAGGATATAAAGCTTCGAGAAAAAAGATATCAAAATATGTGACTGATATACTTGACCCTATTTACAAAAAACTTGTAGAGATTGAAAAAGAAAGTGGCATGGAAGCTTCACAAAAGTATCTCACTGACTTCTTGGAATCTTATGGAAATGACATCACAGTAGATAATATGCTAGAAGAAATACATAGATTGTATTAATTTTGCTAAACTTCACAGTTTCTACACTAAAATCTGATTTATTGGGATACAAACAAGTATTTCAAAAGAAATTATAAGCTTTATTATCATTTTTTTGTTATACTTGTGCGTATTTTAACAAACTTAAGGAGTAGTCAATGGCATTATTTGATGATGTAAAAGAAGTGGTTGTAGAACAACTAAACGTGAGCCCAGATGAGGTAAAGGTAGAATCCAAATTTGTAGAAGATCTTGGGGCTGATAGTCTTGATGTTGTTGAGCTAGTAATGGCACTTGAAGAAAAATTTGATATTGAAATTCCTGATGATCAAGCAGAAGCAATCACTACAGTAGGTGATGCAATTAAATTTATCGAAAACGTGTAGTTAAAAATAGTATCTCCTTTTAGTGGAGATACATGCTTTAAGATATATATCAATATTTTTTGAATATTGATATATATCTTAATCTTAAGCATAAATATAGGAGCCGTGAAAGTGAAAAGAGTAGTAGTTACAGGTTTAGGAATGGTGAATGCACTAGGACTAGACAAAGAGAGTGCATTTAAAGGCATTATTGAAGGAAAATGTGGTATTGATCATATTGAATTATTTGATACAGAAGGGCAATCTGTAACTATAGCGGGTGAAATTAAGGGGTTTGACCCTCTGACAGTATTGGATGCAAAAGAAGCAAAAAAAGCAGATAGATTTATTCAATTGGGACTTAAAGCTGCGGCGGAAGCTATAGAAGATGCCAATTTACCAAAAGATTTTAATAGAGATAAATTTGGTGTAGCTTCTGCGTCTGGTATTGGGGGACTTCCAAATATTGAAAAAAATTCATTGGTATGTGGCAATAGAGGTCCTAGAAGAATTTCTCCATTTTTTATTCCTTCATCTCTTGTCAATATGTTAGGTGGATTTATCTCTATTTATCAAGACTTAAGAGGACCAAATTTGGCTTCTGTTACTGCATGTGCAGCAGGAACGCATGCCATAGGTGAAGCAGCAAAATCAATTATGGTGGGAACAGCCGATAAAATGTTGGTCGTTGGAGCGGAATCAGCAATTTGTCCTGTTGGTATTGGTGGATTTGCAGCCATGAAAGCACTCTCTACGCGTAATGATGATCCTCAATCTTCTTCACGTCCTTTTGATGCAGACCGTGATGGTTTTGTGATGGGTGAGGGTGCAGGTGCTTTAGTGCTTGAATCGTATGAAGATGCAGTTGCACGAGGTGCAACAATTTATGGTGAGCTTATTGGCTTTGGTGAGAGTGGTGATGCGAACCATATTACCACACCTACGATGGATGGACCACTTCGTGCAATGAAGGGTGCTTATGAAATGGCAGGTAAACCTAAAATAGATTATATCAATGCCCATGGAACTTCTACACCAGTCAATGACAAAAATGAAACAGCAGCTATAAAAGAGCTTCTTAGTGGAAAAGAGAATTGTCCTCCTGTGAGTTCTATTAAAGGACAACTTGGACATTGTCTTGGTGCTGCAGGGGCTATAGAGGCAGTAGTATGTCTTATGTCAATGCGTGATGGTATCTTACCTCCAACGATTAACTATAAAACACCAGATGAAAACTGTGATTTGGACTATATAACTGAAGGTGCTAGAAAAGCAGACATTCGTGTAGCTATGTCTAACTCATTTGGTTTTGGTGGAACAAATGGTGTCGTGATTTTTGAGAAGATATAAGGACTTAAACTATGGCAACTTACTTAGACTTTGAGCATAAAATAGAGAAAATACAAGAAGAGATTGTATCTTCTCATGCCATTGCAAATATGGAAGCTGTTGAAAAACTGCAAAATGAGTTGGAAAAAGAGGTCAATAAAACTTTTGGTTCACTCTCAGACTTTCAAAAGCTTCAACTTGCACGTCATCCTGATCGTCCTTATGCTTTAGATTATATAAAATTGATTATGGATGATGCATATGAGATTCACGGAGATAGAGCGTTTCGCGATGACCCTGCAATTTTATGTTATATCGGTTGGATAGGTGGTCAAAAAGCGATGGTCATTGGTGAACAAAAAGGACGTGGAGTTAAAAATAAAATCAAACGTAACTTTGGTATGCCAAATCCAGAAGGATACAGAAAAGCTTTACGTGCAGTAAAAATGGCAGAAAAGTTTGATATTCCTGTGCTTATGCTCATAGACACTCCAGGTGCATATCCAGGACTCGGTGCAGAAGAACGCGGACAAAGTGAGGCGATTGCTAAAAATTTATTTGAATTGGCTTCAGTAAAAGTACCATTGGTTTCAGTGGTTATAGGTGAAGGTGGTTCTGGTGGGGCACTTGCTATTGGGGTGGCTGATAAACTCGCAATGATGCGCTATTCAGTCTTTGCCGTTATTTCACCAGAAGGATGTTCTGCCATTTTGTGGAATGATCCTGAAAAAGTGGAAGCTGCCACGAAAGCACTTAAAATTACACCTAATGATTTACTTGAGCATGGTTTGGTTGATGATGTTCTAGATGAGCCACTCATAGGAGCCCATAGAGATAAGCAAACAGCAGCGAATGTTGTAAAAGAGTATTTTTTACAAACGGTTAAAAATTTAAGGGAATTAACTGTAGGTGAAATGTTGGATCAACGATACGAACGACTTGTATCTGTTGGTGCATATAGCGAATAATATAGACTATTTGTATGTTGCATGATATAGCCAATAGTATCGTATCTTATATAGGTGATATAGGGTATGGGGGTATTTTTTTACTGATGTTTTTAGAAAGTACCTTTTTCCCTTTTCCTAGTGAAATCATTATGATACCTGCAGGATATTTAGCCTACAAAGGTGAGATGAATGTATTGATGGTGGTTTTTGTGGGTATATTGGGCTCAGTTGTGGGAGCATTGTTTAATTACTATATAGCAAAATATTTTGGAAGAGCATTCATTTTACGATATGGAAAATATTTTTTCATCAAAGAAGAGACTCTAGATAAATTAGAAGCATTTTTTACCAAGCATGGTGAACTTTCTACTTTTAACGGTAGACTTATTCCTGGTATTCGCCAACTCATCTCCTTACCGGCAGGATTGGCACGTATGAGTGTCACAAAATTTTCTTTTTATACAGCACTTGGTGCAGGTATTTGGGTAGTTGTGCTTGTGGCCTTAGGATATCTTTTAGGTTCTAATGAAGCACTGATTTCTCAGTATCTAAAATCTGCAACCCTCATAGCATTAATATCAGTTGTGTTGCTTACAATTTTTTATATAGTAAGAAATAAAAGACGTAAAAAAATATTAGAAGATGAACTTTAGCGTTTAATGAACAAAAACCCCTTTATGGGATTTGAATTTTAATATTGTTTGGTTTTAATGAAGTACCCATGCTACATATCTCTTTTTCTTAATCTTCACTTTTTTTAAAGCTTTATAGACCTTATCTGCTACCGTATGATGTAAGGCAATATATGATTTGGTATCGGTAATATTTATTTTACCTATCATCTTTGAATCTATGCCTACTTCTTTGCAAAGCGTACCTAGTATATCTCCTGCACGAAGTTTTGTTTTTTTGCCACCGTTGAGACAGAGGGTATCGAAATTAGATACCATTTTAAACTTTGTATCCACGCGTAACTCTTTCATCTGGGCTTTTTTTGCTTTTTGGAGTACGTAGGAGCACTTCTCGCTCTCTTTAGGTGTAAAGAGAGAGATTGCTATTCCTGTGGCATCGGCACGTCCTGTGCGTCCAATACGGTGTGTATACACTTCTTGATCAAAAGGGAGATCATAATTGATAACCATATCAATATTTTTAATGTCTAACCCACGAGAAGCTACATCTGTAGCTACCATGATACGCTTAGAGTTATTAGAAAAAACAATCATAGATTCATTGCGTTCACGCTGGTCTAAATCGCCATGAATATCTATGACAGAATGTCCTTGAGAGTAGAGCATTTTAGTAAGAGCAATAACTTCTATTTTGGTGTTACAAAAGATAAGTAATGTATTTGGTTTATAGGAATGTATCAGTGTAGAAAGTGCTTTTTGTTTATGGTCTACTTCATAAACGATTTCTTCTATTTTTGTTTTTTCTTGAAGGGTATCTGTCTTGATGATGAGAGGCTGTTTAAGAAGAGTATTTGCTAATTTTTCTATTTTTTCGGCAAAGGTAGCAGAAAAGAGCAAGGTTTGTTTAGATTTGGGCATATTGGAAGCAATTTTGACCACATCGTCATAAAAACCCATATCAAGCATACGGTCAGCTTCGTCTAAAACCAATGTTTTGATACTCTCAAGTATCAATGTGCCTTTGGCTAAATGGTCTTGTATGCGTCCAGGAGTACCTATGAGAATATGCGCACCTTTTGCAAGAGAATCAGCTTGTGGTCGCAAAGGTACACCACCGTAAAGTGTGAGTATTTTCAAGTTGGCTTTATAACTTGCTATTTGACGTAAAGCAATGGCTATCTGTTCTGCAAGTTCACGTGTGGGTGTGATGATAATGGTTTGGGGTTTAAGTGTGTTTAATTCTGTACGCATCACACAAGGTAGCCCAAAAGCAAGGGTTTTCCCAGATCCTGTTTTGGATTGTGCCAAGATATCATTGCCTAGAAGTATAGGAGCAATAGATTTTTCTTGTACCTGTGTCATTGTCGTAAATGAAAGTTGCGTAAGTGTATCTAGCAGTGCAGCAGGTATCTCTGTTATGGTATTAAACTTTGCCACTATTGTATCTCGAATGAGGCATCTTCAATAATGACTTTATAGAAGTATCCATATCCAAAATCTTTATCTATGACGACTTTCCCTTTGGCAAGTACGGTATCACCTGATTTAATCTTGGTATGGGGTGCTGTAAATACAAGATCATCTGTGAGTTTTTGTTCATTGCCAGAACCATCCCCTAGGTGTACCCAGTCACGTTTCATAATGTTATGTGAAACCTTAAATACAGTACCTTTTAGGGTAATTGTTTGATCTTTTAACGCTTTTCTCCACATATGTATCTCTTCTACTGTGTAGCTGTCTTTTTTGACAAAAAGTTTTGTGGGTGTCTCATCTTTGGGCTCAGAATGCATTCCTATGCCCATTCCGGCATGAGGACCTTTTGGTTTTGGGCTTAGCCCTAGCATCTCTTTCATGCTTTTTGCTCTGTGCTCTTTTTGAGGTAAATAGACCTCTGAAGCAAAATAAATCTCTTTAAAGTCCTGATGAAGGGTTTTACTTTTAAAGTTTGTCATAAGTGTTTTTTTATCATACCCTATTTTGTCGCCTATTTTAACAGGGGCATTGGCTATGGCTACCCAATGTTTGGTACCATTTTCATCTACATGAAGATATTTGTAGCCCATGGCATTTTTAATCTCTAAAACAGTGCCATAAAAAATCTGTTTTGCATGTGATTTTTCTGTACCATGCATCGCAATATTTTGAGCTTCATTGGCATATATCAATCCAAAAGAGAAGAGTATAAGTAGAAGAAGAGTATTTTTCATAGTGACCCCTATAATTTTTTATTATTATAGGGAAAGAAGATTAATTGTGAGTAATAAGAAGAATTATGCGTGTGCTTTTCTATAATCCATAATCATTTTATACGCTTCATCTTTTAAAAGAAGCTTCTCTTTTTTGAGTATTTCTAGTTCTGTATCTGTCATTGGAGTATCTCCATTTTCGGCATGTTCTATTTTATTATCGAGTTCATTGTGTTTTTCAAAAATTTTTGCAAAATGTGCATTTTCTTGTTTGAGTTCGTGAATCTCTTTTTTATATTCATGTAACATCATTATCCTTTAAATATTTTAGATAATGACAGTATAACGTTTTTAATATTTAGCTAAATTAATAAATAAAAAATTTGGGTTAAAATAATTATGTCCGATATTCAGCATTGATTTTTACATAGTCGTAACTTAAATCACAACCATAAGAGATATAACTTTCCTCTCCTAAACCAAGATCACAAGTAATAGTAAACATATCCTTTTTCATGATAGTATATGCTTGTTTTTCTCGTGTTGCATCTAATTCTCTATAGGCATCAGAATAGATAAGAAGATCATCATAATGGATAGTCAGCTTTTTTTCATCACAAGCAATACCAGAAGCACCTATAGTAGAAGCGATACGTCCCCAGTTTGGGTCTTCGCCAAAGAGTGCTGTTTTAACCAAAAGTGAGTTACTCAGAGCCATAGAAGCTGTTTTGGCATCATCAAGGCTTTTAGCCCCCTTGACTTCAAATGCTACAAGCTTGTTTGCTCCCTCCCCATCACGAAGTATCATCATGGCAAGTTCAAACATGATTTTGTTAAGGACTGTTTCAAAAGCTTCTTTGTTGTAGTTTCCACTTTTTTTATTGCTTAGCAACATGACTGTATCATTGGTTGATGTGTCACCATCTACAGAGATACGATTAAATGATTTTTCGGTAGAAGAGAGCAATAGCGCATCCATATCTGATTTTGGTACATCTGCATCAGTAATAATAAAACAAAGCATGGTTGCCATGGCAGGATTTATCATACCTGCACCTTTACAAATAGCCGCAATATGGAAGGTGTTTCCATCTTCAAGTTTTATTTTGTAAGCCAACTCTTTTTTAAAACTATCTGTAGTCATAATGGCACATGCAGCAGCATTTGAATTTTTTTCATTAAAATCCAAGGTATCAAACGCAGAGATAATTTTATCTACAGGTAAACGGTATCCTATCACACCAGTAGAGGACATGATAGGATTATTGACTGCTTGTTTAGAAAAGAGAGCTGACATTATCGTTTGAATATCTTCAATTCCTTTTTCTCCCGTCATAGCATTGGCATTTTTGGCATTAATAAGTACAAAATTCGTTTTGAAATTTTGAGGATATTGTTGAAAATGTTTAATAGGTGCTGCTTGAAATGTATTGTTTGTAAAGACAGCAGAAATGTCACACATTGTGTCTGAGCGTATGAATGCAACATCTCCTTGTGTCTCATCTGGACGCATACCTACGTTGGTAGCACCACAGTAAAATCCTTCTACATTTTCAAGACCATTTTCTATAGCAGAAATAGTAAATTTAGACAAATTGCAGCTCCTCTGGTTTTTGTTTTTTACGAATGATTTTTTTGGCTTTTCGTATACCTTCTCCTGTACCGATTAAAAGAAGTTTGGATTCTGGCAGAATAATAGTATCTCCTTTTGGCATAGGAATAAACTGTCCATCTTTTTGGCGAATACCAATCACAGTTACATTTGAGACATCTCTAAATCTTGCATCTTTAATTTTTTTGAGTACCAACCATGATGATTTAGAAACTTTGGCCTCTTCCATATCTAAAGGTGTATCTTTTTTATATAAAAATTCTTGAAGTAAATTTTCCATATCAGGGCGCGCTGCCATTGCATTAATACGTTGGGCCATTAATTTAGTGGCAGTGACCACTTTATCGGCACCTAGTTTAAGAAGTTTTTGGTCATCTTCTTGATTTTGGGCATTGGCGATGATAAGATACGGACGATTTCGGTGAATCTCTCTTTGGTAAAGACGTGCAGAAGCAATGGTGGCAATGTTGTCTGCAACATTATCTGCAAGTGTAATGACTCCTTTTGCAGAAGAGAGATGTGACTTAAGTATACCCTCTTCAGTATGAGGTTCAGCAGACACATAATAAGGATAATGATATTTTTTAGCAATTTCTTCTAAATCTTCTCGTGGGGAAACGACCACAAAAGGGATATGGTTTTCACGCAGTTGTTTTGTTACTTGTATGGTAAATTCGTTGTGATAACATACTACAAAATGGTGTTTTAATCTAGCAATTTCATAAAGCATTTTACGCTCCTTAGCAGTTTTTTGAAATTCTCCTTTTTTAACTACCTCTGCAATAATACCTACAGCAATAGAAAAAACAATAAACCCAAAGATAATCAGTGTAATTGTAAAAATACGCCCAATATTTGAAATAGGGTGGATTTCACCAAATCCAACTGTGGTAAAAGTAATACCTGTTTGGTAGATAGCATCCATCAATGGGAAATTGTCTATAATCATGTAACCCAATGTACCAATAAGCATGATTAGTACGGTAAGAATAAGTGGAAGTCTAAAAAGAGCTAAATGCCCATAATATTCGTCATTTAATGTGATATGGGGTTTAGGTGCGTTTCTCCATCCGAGAAAACGTTTAAATCTTTGGATATATATCATGATAAGAAGAGTATATCCTCTCTTATCTTAATATCTGTTAGCAAACTTAGTTTGCTGCTGCTTCTTTGGCTGCTTTTTTTCTCATAGTTCTAAGTGTAGAAGCCGCTACTTTTATTCGTTTTGTTGTTCCATCTTCAAGTGTAATCTTTACAGATCTAAGATTTGGAAGTTGTCTTCTTTTTGTTTTATTGTTTGCATGAGAAACATTGTTCCCTACAAGTGGCCCTTTGCCAGTGATTGCACATCTTCTTGACATTATATTTCCTTCATAAATTGAACCATTTTAAAAATGGTGAATATTTTGGTGGGATTATAGACAATTTGAGCATAAATTTTGCTTAAGGCAGACAGATCACTCTTTAGCTCTCTTCAATTTAAGCTTTTGATACAATTTATCACTTATCTACGCTATGTTATAATAATTAAAATATTTTTAAACTTAGGATTTTTATGCGTGTAGCACCTAGTATACTCTCAGCAGATTTTGGAAACTTAGCCCATGATGTACAAGCGATATGTGATGGAGGATGTGACTTGGTGCATGTGGATGTGATGGATGGACATTTTGTACCCAATCTAACCATAGGTCCAGTGGTAGTTGATGCAGTAAATAAAGCTTCGACAAAGCCATTAGATATTCATCTTATGGTAGAAAATAATAGTTTTTTTGTTGATTTGTTTGCTCCTTATAATCCAGAATTTATCTCTTTTCATATAGAAGAGGAGAAGCATCCTCATCGACTCATACAAAAAATTCGTTCACTTGGTATTCGCCCTGCTTTAGTTCTTAATCCTCATACACCAGTAGAAACAATAGAGTTTTTATTAGAAGATGTAGATATGGTACTTTTAATGTCAGTCAATCCAGGTTTTGGTGGACAAACATTTATTCCCTCTGTGATAGAAAAGGCCATTGGGTTAAAAGCATTGATAGAAAAAAGAGATACAGAGTGTCTTATAGAAGTAGATGGTGGCGTGAATGATAAAAATATAAAAGCACTTTGTGATGCAGGTGTAGATATAGTAGTGGCTGGTTCCTTTGTCTATAAGCATCCTCAGGGTATTGCCACTGCGATTGCTTCATTGAAATAAAGATCTAATAAAAATGTATGATTTAAACAAAAAAAGTTTTAATCATTTGGAGGAGAGGATAGTATGAAAGTTAAAATTTGTGGCATTACAAATGCAAAAGACGCACTAGATGCAGCAGCCTTTGGTGCAGATGCTTTAGGTTTTGTTTTTTATCATAAATCACCACGATACATAACACCAGCAAAGGCAAAAAAAATTATCGATAAACTTCCTCCATTTGTTACAACGATTGGGTTATTTGTCAATGAGGGAATTGAAACGATAGAAACCATTTGTAAATATTGTGATATCTCACGTGCACAAATACATTTTGATGTAGATGAAGCATCTTTGGATGCTATAGATTTGCAAACATTGCCTGTGATACGTGCGAAATCTCCAGAAGATTTAAAAAAGTTTGAACACAAATATCGTCTTGTTGATACTTATAGTGAAGCGTATGGAGGTTCTGGTAAACGTTTGAATCTTGATTGGTTTAAAAATGTGGATTGTTCTAAGATAATCTTAGCAGGAGGACTTACGCCTGAGAATGTATCTGAAGCAAAAAAATTAGGTTTTTATGGTTTAGATGTAAGTTCTGGTGTAGAATCTATTAAAGGAAAAAAAGATCCTTTGAAAGTTAAGCAGTTTATTCGTAATGCAAAAAGTATTTAGTGAACTCACAGATGCCTTTCGTAAACACAAAGGAATACTCTCTAAAGAACAGTACCAACATATAGTTACTAGGCATACCACGCTTCTTGAAGACAGCGATATTGTTTTTATTTTACTACAAGCTTCAGGGTATCCTATTGTTCAAATTGAAGAAGGGTATATGCTAAAGACATATTTTACACCTTTTGCAGATCAAAAATATTGTGTGATTGATATTGAGACAAATGGCTCGAAACCTGGCACTTCTCAAGTGATAGAAATAGGGGCGATTATGTTTCAAAATGGTAAAATTATAGACCATTATGAAACCTTTGTAGAGTGTGCATATTTGCCAGAGTATATTACAAAAATTACAGGTATTGAGCCTATAGATTTGATAGATGCACCTACAAGAAAAGAGGCATTGATAGGTTTGCGTCATTTTATGAAAGATGCTATTTTTGTTGCACATAATGCTGATTTTGATTATGGATTTTTAAATGCTTCATTCGAACGATTTGGTTTGGGAAATATTGGAAATCCCAAACTTTGCACGATTGATTTGGCTAAACGTACCTTCAAGAGCGAGCGATATGGGCTGGCCTATTTGATAGATTTTTTAGAAATAAAAACGGCGACACATCATCGTGCGTATAGTGATGCTTTATGCGCTTTAAAGGTCATGGAAAAGTCAATACAAACATTACCAAAGACTATTAAAACGGTGGATGAACTTTTAGATTTTTCTCGCTCTTCCAAAAAAGAAAGAAGAGTAAAAAAAGAGAAAAATAAGGTGCAATAATTAACGTTTATTTGTGTGCATGGTACCTAAAATATGATGTAAAAATAAAATTTGAGCAAAAATGGGCGTAAACGCATTCAATAAAGGAATATAGTTAAAAAGTGAAGCAACCATAGCTAAAAGGGTTGTCTTTTTGGTTTTTGCTTTGAGCTCTTTTTTGTTGCTTATAAAAAGAGACCCTACATCATAAACAGAAGGTTCTTTAATGAGTATAGACCACAAATAGAGCATGATTATTTGACCCAAAATGGGAATAAACAAAAAGGGAATAAAGAGTAAAAAAAGTAGCAAAAAAAGCAGTGATGATTTGAGTGTAATAAAGAGTGAAGTTTGTATATCTACACTTCCTACCACAGGAATAGTAGGGTAATGTTTTTTTGCAATTTTAATGACTAATCGTTCACTATATAATGAGGTAAGCAAAGAGACCATGATGATAAAAATCATATAGCCTAAAGCAAAAGTCATGACTTTTGCACCTGAATTTTGTAACCATGTCCATGGTATCCATGAGAGATAAGAAGCAATAAAAGCAGAAAGACCTCCCCAAAAAAACCAGATAAATATAAGAGAAAGCGTAAAAGAGGCAAAAGCTATTTTTATGACAAAAAGAATGACCTCTTTTGAAAAAATATCTTTTAAACTTTTGAGAACAATTTGTTTCATAGGCACCCCTTAGAGGTATTCATTTTTAAAATGCACATAACGTTTGGCAGAAGCATAAAGCTCTGCTACTTCTTCATCACTGAGAGTTCTAATGACTTTTGCAGGACTTCCCATAATAAGACTTCTTGGAGGGAATTTTTTGTTTTTAGTGACCAGACTTCCTGCACCAACAATAGATTCTTTGCCTATGACTGCACCATCAAGTATAGTAGCGCTCATACCAATAAGACAGGCATCTTCAATGGTACATCCATGAAGCATTACCCTATGACCTACAGTGACATCATTACCAATAATTGTAGGATTTCCATCACTTTCATCAGGTTTTTTGTGATGGGTGACGTGTATCATGCTAAGGTCTTGAATATTGGTTCTGTCACCTATATGAATGTAGTGCACATCAGCACGTATCACACACCCAAACCATACAGCAGCATTTTCTCCCATGGTGGTGCGACCGATGACAGAGGCACTAGGAGCTACCCATGCATTTTTTTCGAGTTTTGGTGTCCATCCCTTAAATGCTAATAACATTATCCATCCTTTAAAATACGATTGGCTAAACGACTGACGTAGTCAGCTGTCTCTTTTTTGGTTTTATCATGAATTTTATTGACATACTCTTCTAAGACAAAATGATTGTTGACCTCTTTTCCTAAAGGGAGCAACTTGGTATAGTTTCCATCAGGTTGAAGTTCCCAGCGTAGATTGTTGTCTGCAAGTTGTAACATGAGAATTTGTTCTATTTTTTGTGATAAATTTTCTTCTATGATAGGACTCATTAGCTCTATACGTCGTATTAAATTTCTAGGCATTAAATCTGCGGAGGCAATATAGCATTTGACTTTATGGTGTTTAAAAAAGTAGATACGGGCATGTTCAAGATACTTCCCTATGATAGAAGATACAGTGATGTTTTCTGAGATGCCTTTTACCCCTGGTTTGAGACAACAGATACCACGTATAAGTAAGTCAACTCTACATCCTTCTTGTGAGGCATGATAGAGTGCTTTGATGATATCTGTATCTACCAGTGAATTGGCTTTGAGTATAATATGCCCTTGTGTACCATGTTTGGTTTCTTTTTCTATGAGTTTGAGCAGTTTTGGCTTGATTTGTTTAGGAGACATAAAAAGCGTATCGAGTTTGGTATGTGTAGAAAATCCTGTTAAAAAATGAAAAAAATGTGTGACATCTGTTCCAAAGATTGGTTGTGTGGTAAAATAAGAGATATCTGTATATATTTTGGCTGTAGCTGGGTTATAATTCCCAGTGGCTAGATGGACATAGGTAATAAGTTTTGAGCCTTGTTTCTTAATCACTTGAGCGACTTTGGCATGTACTTTAAGTCCAGGTATACCATACACAACATGTGCCCCTGCATCTTCAAGTGCTTTTGCCCACCGGAGGTTATTTTCTTCATCAAAACGTGCTTTAAGTTCTACTAAAACCATCACCTGTTTTCCATCACGTGCAGCATCAATGAGTGCCTTGACAATAGGAGATTTTTGTCCTGCACGATAGAGTGTCATTTTAATAGAGAGTGTATCTGGATCAGCAGCTGCTTGTTTGATAAATTGTACTACAGGTTCGAAACTATCAAATGGATGGTAGAGTAAAATATCTTGCTTGTCTATGGCTTCAAAAATATTTTCACTGTCAAGCGGAGGTAATGTTTTAGGTGAAAATGTTGGAAGTACTAAATGTGACAAGGTTTTATCCCCTACAATTTGCCAAAGACTTCCCAAATTGAGTGGTAAGCTTTTGTAGGTATAAATATCTTTATCATCAAGGTTAAGATTTGAGAGTAAAAATTTGATAAGTTTTTTGTCTGCACCTTCCATAAGTTCTAAACGAATAAGTGAACCTTTATTACGTGAACGCAACCCCTCTTGTAAGATTTGTAAAAAATCATCAGCTTCCTCTTCTTCTATCTCAATATCAGCATTTCTTGTGACTCTAAAGGGTGTAGAGGCCAAAGGTTTAAAACCAGGAAAAAGTTCTGAAGCAAAATGCTCCACGACAGATTCTATAGGAATAAATGTCTGTTCTATTTGTAAAAACCTAGGCAAAATTCGTGGTATTCTAATGAGACCATGTTTGATATTTTTTGAGTCATCTTTGAGTGTAATGGCCAAACCAAAACTCAGATTATTTAAGTGCGGAAAGGGGTGAGTAGCATCTACAGCAATAGGAATAATGACAGGATAAATTTCATTGAAAAATATCTCTTTTATTATAGATTTTTCTTTATCATTTAAGGCATCATATTGTTTTATATTTACACCATTTTCATGCAATTCAGAAATAATAGAAGTATAACAAGACTCCAAAACTTGGTGTTCTTCGTGCAAATAAGTGTGTATTTGATTGAGTTGTTCACTTGGGGTAAGTTTATCTGGACCAGTCTCTTGTATTCTTGCTTTAAAAAGGGCTTTAAGTCCAGCCACACGTATCATATAAAACTCATCAAGATTTGTACCATAAATAGCAAGAAATTTAAGACGTTCAAGAGGAGGTAGCTTCTTGTCGAGTGCTTGTGCAAGGACACGTGAATTAAATTGGAGCCATGAAAGTTCACGGTTAAAATAGAGTTGTGAAGAGTCTAAGTCATGTGTCATGCGTTGTTACCTAAATTATTATTTTATTGATAGTATAGCAAAAAGCTAGAGTTTTTTGACTTTTGCAATCTCATCTCTTAGTCTTGCAGCCTCTTCAAAATCTAAGTTTTTTGCAGCTGCTAGCATTTTTGCTTTGAGTTCTTTTACCAGTTGTTGGCGTTCTGCTTTTGGCATTTTGTCTAATTTGTTTCGTTTGTTGTAAAGCTCTCCGGCATCTTCTACTTTGAGGTCTGTATCTAAATCCCTTAAGGTTGTTTTTGGTGTGATATTGTGCTTTTTATTGTATGCCATTTGCTTTTTGCGACGTGCTTGTGTGGTCTCTATGGTGAATTTCATAGAGTCGGTCATTTTTTTGGCATACATAAGTACGACGCCATTGGCATTACGCGCGGCACGTCCTGCTGTTTGAATCAGTGCTGTTTTAGAGCGTAAAAATCCTTCTTTGTCGGCATCAAGTATGGCAACAAGACTTACTTCTGGTAAGTCAAGCCCCTCTCTTAATAGATTAATACCTATAAGGATATCAAACTCTCCTAAACGTAAAGCACGTATGGTTTGATTACGCTCTATGGCATCCATATCTGAATGCATATGGCGACATTTGAGTCCTAAATCATTGTAATAAATACTTAGCTCTTCAGCCATTTTTTTAGTAAGCACTGTAATGAGTACACGTTCACCTTTGGCAATCACGGGTTTCATGCGGTCGTGAAGATTTTCTACCTGATAGGTGGAGTCTATGACTTCTATAGGTGGGTCGAGTAGCCCTGTAGGACGTACAACTTGTTCAGCTATCACAGAAGAAAGCTCTGTTTCTAGCTCATTTGGTGTGGCTGAGACAAAGAGATAATGAGGAGCCTTGTCTATATATTCATCAAACATGAGTGGACGGTTATCCAGTGCAGAGGGAAGTCTAAACCCATGATCGACAAGTACTTCTTTGCGGCTTCTATCTCCTGCATACATGCCTCTAAATTGTGGCAGACTTACGTGTGACTCATCTACAATGACTAAGTAATCATCATGCATTGTTTCAAAGTAATCCATCATAGAGTAGGGTGTCTCTCCTGGTTTTTTCCCAGTAAGGTGCCGTGAATAGTTTTCTATTCCTTTACACATCCCTGTGGCCTCTATCATCTCTAAATCAAATTCTGTTCTTTGTTTGAGACGATTATACTCTACCATACGGTCAGCTTGTTGATAATACGTAAGTCTTTCATCAAGCTCTTCTTCTATGCTTTTAACCGCAAGTGCAAGTTTTTCTTTAGAAACGATGAATTGATTGGCAGAGTAAATCGTCGCCTCTTTCAACTCTTTATTTTTTTCTCCGGTGAGCGAATTAAATTCATAAATAGATTCTATCTCATCACCAAAAAACTCAATGCGTATAGCAAACTCTTCACTGTAAGCAGGATAGATATCTATAACTTCTCCATTGACTCTAAAATCCCCACGATCGAAAAAATCATCGTTACGCTTATACCCCATGTCCACGAGTCTAAGAAGTAAGGCTTTTTGGTTATATTCATCACCTACAGTGAGTTTTTGTACAATCGAACGATAATCTTCTGGACTTCCCAAACCATAATTAGCACTGACTGAAGCAATAACAATCACATCATCATGACTCAGTAAAGATGCTGTAGTACTTAAGCGTAAACGTTCTAATTCTTGATTGATAGAAGAGTCTTTTTCTATAAAGAGATCTTGACGTGGGAGGTATGCTTCAGGTTGATAGTAATCATAATAACTTATGAAATACTCAACGTGGTTATTGGGAAAAAAACTTTTAAATTCTGAGTAAAGCTGTGCTGCCAATGTTTTGTTGTGGGTCATGATTAGAGTAGGTTTTTTGGTTTTTTCTATAATCTTTGCCATGGTATAGGTTTTACCTGAGCCCGTGACACCTAGCAGGGTTTGGTATTGGTTGCCAGCTTCAATAGAGTGACTTAAAGCTTTAATCGCATTGGGCTGGTCACCTGAGGGTTTATATGGGCTTGATACTGTAAAACTTGGCACAATAACTCCGTAAAAAAGTTTGGATATATTTAACTATTTTTGCTATTATAACATAGCAAATAATTAGTAAGATAATAAGTGGAGTACAAAGATGTCAGCATTACTGAAATTACAAGAAAAAATAGAGCAGTTGAAGGTTGGCTATGAAGCGCTTAGAAGTGAAAATGAAAAATTGAAAGCAGAACTTTCAAATGTCTCTGTCTCCCAAGGAGATAAAGATGCACAAATAGAAGCATTTCAACGTGAACTTACAGAAAAAGATAAAGAGATAGAAAAAATTATTGCACAAGTTGAAGCATTGTTGGCTTAAAGGCAAGGAAAAAGAGATGAAAAATGTGACGCTTACAGTTTCTGGCAACCGTTATGAAATTAAATTAGAAGACAGCTTTGCTGATTTTGTAAATGCAGATTTAAAAGAGTCAGGTATTAATCTAAACACAGACAATAAGCCAGATAAACTTCTAAAGGCTTACCTGCGTTTAGCCAAACAAGCTGCCTCTTATGAAGACGAAATAGAGTTGCTTATTGAAACATTAGATAATTTATAAAATATATTTAACATTTATGTTATACTAATAGGAGTATTTGAACTTTAAGGGAGTGTGAAGAATGAATAATAAAATGAGATATGGGTTTACCATGATAGAGTTGATTTTTGTGATTGTTATTATAGGCATTTTAGCCGCTGTAGCCATACCAAAATTAACAGCAACAAGAGATGATGCCAAAGTGGTGACATGTATGGATGGTTCTGTCAACTTTTTGAATGAAATTACCAAATATTATACGTCACAAAAAGAGTTAGATACTATTTCAAA
>QNZW01000040.1 GCA_003978375.1 Sulfurovum sp. | reverse complement strand
ATGGATACAAGACAGACAGTCATGCTACGCATACCTTACAAGCGTATTTGACTACAATGAAAAAAAAGATTTTAGAGGCACAAGACAAGGATATAGGTATGGAAAATATTACAAAAAAAGTAACGATGCCAAAATATAAATCAGAAAAACTGTATGATGATTTATTTAAAAGAACACTTGTAGATGCCTACAAAGAGTTAGAAATGATGGATGAGTAAGAGTGAAAATTTTAGGATTATGTTTATGTATTGTACTCAATGTCCTAGCAAATGATGGTAAAATATTGTTTGAAAAACATTGTGTTTCTTGTCATACACCTTTTGTACCTATGCTAAAGCTAAAAGAGAATTTTTTAGAGCATAATAATACACTATTAAAACTCAAAGCACCTACACTAAATCAACTCTCTTATAGGCTCAAACAGCGTATAGGTGATCCTAAAGGTGATGAAGAGATGCATCGTATGGAGGTTACAGCATTTATGAGTGATTATGTCTATCATCCAGATAAAAGCAAAAGTGTCTGTTTGGATGAAGTGATGCTACATTTTAAGACTATGCCTTCTCTTAAAGGTAAAGTAAGTGAAGATGCACTTGATCGTATAGGAGAATACTTGTATGATTTTGATGAAGAGGTTATTAAGTCAAAAGGTATTCAATTTGAAGGGTTTGATGTTGCAGTAAATTTGGCACAAAAAGAGCATAAGCTTATTATGATTGAAGCGATGACATCTACGTGTCATTTTTGTCGTAAGATGCAAAGAGAAGTGATGATAGACAAAGAGGTGGTACAAATGATAGAAAAAAGTTTTGTGCCAGTGGCAATAGATATTCATAAAAATAGTTTACCATTGGGAATAAAAGTAGAAGTAACGCCAAGCTTTATTTTCGTAGATGCACAAAAAAATGTGCTTATGAATGTACCTGGAGCATGGGGTAAGAAAGACTTTCTAGCATTACTCAAAGAGGCAAAACTACGAAGCAAAAGGAGAAAGAATGAAAAATAGTAAAGGTGTAAAAATAGGGATTATATTAGGAATATTTTTTAGTATATTTTTATATGCAAATAGGGGTGAAGAGGTATACAATAAGGTATGTTCTCAGTGTCATCAGCTTGATATCCCAAGAGACAAGCTTATGAAAAATTTTTTTGAAATGAACAACACACTTTTAAATCTAAAAGCACCAACAATTAGTCAAATATCATACAGCATGAAACAAAAGATTGGAGACCCAAGAGAAGATATTGATATACAACGTATGGAAGTAAGTGCATTTATTGCAGACTATATTATCTATCCTGATAAACAAAAGAGTGTACTCAGTCCTAAAATAAGTAAATTTTTTAAAACCATGCCAAGTCTCAAAGGAAAACTAAGTACAGAAGATATAGAAGCTATTAGTAACTTTGTGTACGATTATGATCAAAAAGACAAAGGAAGTAAAAGTGTAGAATATGTCTCTTTTGAAAGGGCACTAAAACAAGCAAAAAAAGAGAATAAAATTATGATTATTCAAGCGACTGCACCACATTGTCGTTATTGTGCAAAAATGGAAAAAGAAGTACTAAAAGATAAAAAAATAGTAGATTTGTTAAAAAAAGAGTTTGTGGTAGTCTCTGTAGATTTGAGTAAAGAGGTGTTACCCATGGATTTAAGGGTAAGAATGACACCTACCTTTTTCTTTATTTTTGTCAATGATAAGAATGAAAAAGTAAAAATAAAACGTATTCCCGGTGCATGGAGCAAAGAAGACTTTTTAGATATTCTTAAAGAATCTATCATTGCGAAAAATGCTAAATAATAAAATGGATACAGGAGCATAAGATGTGTATTTTAAAAAATATATGGTTACTTTGTTTTTGTTTTAGTAGTTTTGTCTCAGCTGAAACAGAGTTTGCAAAGCCCAAGCCTTCTATAGATCATCCTAGAAAAATTATTTTTTCTATCGATACTTTAGACAATAAAGAGGTGAATCACGTGATTAGTACAGTGAATAATGTCATCAAATATTATAGACCTGAAAATACAGAAGTAGTGGTTGTGGTATATGGTCAAGGGGTTAAAGTATTACGTAAAAACAGCGATGTAAATACACGTAAACGTATTGAGGCACTGATGACTTATGACATTGAATTTGTGGCTTGTGAAAATAGTTTGCGTACTTTAGGTATTAAGAAAAAAGAGCTCATTAATGACTTGAGTTTTGGTACTGCAGGAATTGTAGAAATTATTGAACGTCAATTACAAGGTTTCACCTATATTAAATTATAATTTTACATAAACTTTACACTTAAGTGTTATGATACTTTTATAAAAATTTATCAATTCAAAGGAATGTAAAAATGAAATTATTAGTAAAAGGGATACTTTGTGTATCTGTAGTTGTAGGTCAAAGTGCATGGGCAAAAAAAGTTGTCAAAGTAGAACCAAAAAAAGTAGAAACTACACAAGCAGTAAGTGGTGATATTGAGATTATTACATCAGATAATAGTGATGGGAAAATTACCCCAAAAACCATAGAAGAAGTTTTTAAAAAAGCAGGTTTTACTATCTCTGCAAACAGAGATATGAACGGGCCTTTTAAAAAGCAGTTTAAACAATCAGGTTTTGATACCTACAATCTTTTTACATTTTATAAAGCAGATGCTGTATTAGAGTTGGTTAAAAAGTATCCTAATGTTGGACTTTTTGCACCTATGAGTATGTCTATTTATACAAAAAAAGGTGAAAAAACAATTTCTGTTTCTTCTTTAACAAGTGGAGCAATGGCTAAGATTATGAAAGCACCTAAAGAAGATGCAACACTCGTACGTTTGAGAAAATTGGTCAAAGAAACATTACAAAAAGCTTTACCTAAAGGTACATTTTCTTCTCCAAAATATACTATACAATCAGCCAAAGGTGAACTGGTTACGAATTTTACAATGAAGATGGATGCAGAAGAGTGGGAGGATGAACTTGATGAATTTAAAATGGGATTTGAAGGTGAACTTGCACCCCATGGTTTTGTAATTGCAGGATTTAATAATTTAGGCGATGAGTTTGATGATGCTAAATATGAAATATATGATTTTTATGAAGTGTACTCTGTTTGTAAGTTGCCTGTGATTTATACGATTGCCAAGACAAGACCAGAAGCAGGAGCTTATGCACCATGTTCACTCTACTTAAATAAAAAGAAAAAAGACAATATCATGCATATAGGATTTCCTTCAGTCTATAACTGGATAAGTTCAATGGCTATTGAAAACAAAGACGATGTTAAAGTATTAGAAGAAGCACAAGCAGGAATGAAAAAAATTCTTAGCGGATTGACGGAATAAAATAATATAAATTAATACTATCACTTTTATTGATGAATAAAGTTCCATTTGGAACAAGTTCAGTAAAAATGATAATTTATAGCACTAAATAACCATGATTTAAAGCAAAGTAGATTAATATTAATTTATGCATAAATCGATATTCTATGAGAATAATTGATACTTATATTTATTATAAGTACAGCTAAAATTAAGGAGGAAGCATGAAATTAGGTTTCTTAGTTGACCTTAACCTATGTATGGGTTGTAAAGGTTGTGAGATTGCTTGTAAAGTGGAAAATGAAGTACCACTTAGTTCTTGGCGCTTACGCGTAAAATATATTGATATTGGGACATTCCCTGATGCGAGTCGATCATTTACACCATTGCGTTGTAACCATTGTGAATCTGCACCATGTGAACGTATTTGTCCAGTCTCTGCGTTACACTATTTGGATAATGGTATTGTCAATGTAGACAGCAATAGATGTATAGGGTGTGCAGGATGTATGATGGCGTGTCCTTATGGAGCAATTTATATGGATCCAGAAACAAATACAGCAGATAAATGTACCTATTGTGCACACAGAGTTGAGTCTGGCATGATGCCAGCATGTGTGGTTGTCTGTCCTGTACAAGCAAATATCTTTGGTGACGTAGAAGATGATGCGAGTCATATTTCTCATTATATTATGGAGCATCAAGGTAGCGTGCAAGTGCGTAAACCTGAAAAAAATACAGAGCCTAAACACTATTATGTTGGTGGCGGTAACCAAACATTAAATCCATTAGCACACGAAAGACTTGAAGGGTATGGATTGTTTAATAATGTAACACATTTAAAACATATTGGTAATCCTCATCATGGTGTACTAGATAGATTCCTTGCACCATTTGAATCAGAAGAAAAGCTTACAAATACAAGTTTTATGAATTCTGAAAAAACAGATGCAGGTTCACATAACGAAGAAGGAGGTCACTAAAATGGTAGAGAATACAATTCATGCAACACAAGCTATTGTAACACTTGATGTGCCACTTCCAGGGATAATCTGGGGTTGGATGATTACGCTTAATATGTGGGCAAAATCTATTGCTACAGGTGTGATTTTAGTCGGTGCATTTTTGCTTTATAGACATAAAAAAGAAGAAATGCCAAACTTAAGATGGATGATGCCACTTTTAGCATTTGTTTTTTTAAATATCTTTTTATTATTTACGTTAACAGACCTTCATCAACCTTATAGAATGATCAATATCTTTTTGCATCCACATTGGACTTCAGCGATTACTGTTGGGGCATGGATGGCATCATTGTTTTTATTATTGATTACTATTATGTTGATTATTGGTGTAGGACAAGATCTTCCAAATGTACCTTTTAAAGGATGTAAACTTACTGCATGGGGACGCAATAACGGTGCTCTTTATGACACTCTTTTTCCTTTTGTTGTTTTCTTAGCTATTCCTGTTACGTTGTATACTGCTATTATTATGGCAGAATCATCTGCAAGAGAGTTGTGGCAAGCACCTGCAGAAGTGATGCAAATGATGTGGGCTGCCTTTATGGCAGGGACATCTGCACTTATTTTAGTGTCAGGAAAATGGAGCAAAGAAGCAAGACGTGATTTAGCACTTGTCCTTGCTATTGCTACGTTCTTTTCCTTTATGATGTATATGGGTGAGTATTTCTTCTCATTCAAATCAGCAGAAGCAGAAGCAACACTAGCATTTGTACATTCAGGTGGACCATACAATATAGAGTTTTGGTTGGGTATGGTGCTTGGCTTTATCATTCCATTCTTTATCGCTGTTGGTAATATGAAAAGTGATAACAAAACGCTACTAAGAGTAGCCGCTGTTTTAGCATTGGTAGGACTATACATGGCAAAAGATGTATGGCTTAAAATTCCACAATTGCTAAACCTAAGTTAAGGAGGAGATATCTATGACAAAATCAATGAAAAATGACAATAACTTTATCGAAGGTAGAAGAAGCTTCCTTAAAGGTACAGCATACTCTGTAGCAGGTGCAACACTTGCAGCAGGTGTATTTGAAACTGTAGTGAGTACTCCTGCTGCTGCAGAAGAGACTAAGTTTACATCAACACCAAAAACACTTCAATTTTATCCACCACTAGAAGAGTGGGACAGTTTTAAAGAGCTTGATGGTAGTGATTGGAAGCGTGGTGGTGTAGAAAGAAATGGTATCAAAAGTGAAGCAAACCCAAATGGTATCAAAGTCAATGAATTTATGCTTGTACCAACGGTTTGTTCTAACTGTGAAGCCCAATGTGGTTTGACCGCATGGGTAGAAGTGGGCGAGTATAAGAAAACGAAAGACCCACGTACCTTACGTGTAAGAAAATATATGGGTAACCCACTTCATGCTGGTTCACGTGGACGTAACTGTGCCAAAGGATATGCTACACAATCACAAATGTATGATCCAGATAGAATCCCTTTCCCTCTTAAAAGAGCACCAGGCTCAAAAAGAGGTGAAGGTAAATGGATTAGAACTTCGTGGGATACTGCAATGGCAGAAATTGGTAAAAAAATGCATGATACCCTTGAAAAAGGTGATGAAATATCTAAAAAATCAATCATGTACCATGTGGGTCGTCCAAATGAAAATGGATTTGGTCACCGTATTCCTCACTCAATGGGATGTGACGGGTATGATTCTCATACAAACATTTGTTCAGCTGGAGCTAGAAATGGTACTATATTGTGGGCAAATGATGATAGAAATTCACCAGATTGGGCAAATGCAAAGTTAATTTTCCTTCAATCTTCACATGCGGCTGATGCAGGACACTATTTCCAACAATCAGCAGGATTTATTGCAGATGCACGTAAAAAAGGTGCCAAAATGGTAGTCTTGGATCCAAGACTTTCTAACTCTGCAGGTATGGCTGACCTTTGGTTGCCAGTATGGCCAGGTACAGAGACAGCACTCTATCTTTATATGGCAAACAGAGTTTTAACAGAAGTAGATGAGCATGGAAAATCTTTAATCAATCATGACTTTGTAAAAAACTGGATTAACTGGGAACAATTGATGAATGACAAAGAGCATCTTCAATATATGGTCACTGAAGGACAGATTAAATCTGTGCCAACAGATAATAGTTATGAAAGTTTTATTAAATTCATGCAAGATTTCTATGCACCTTATACCAAAGAGTTTGTAACAAAAGAGTGTAAAATAGAAGGCTATGAAGACAAGCTTGATGAATTGTTTGATATGTTTATTGATGCGGGTGATAGAGTATCAACATTCCTATGGAGAGCAGGACCGATTGCTCACAGAGGTGGATGGATGATTACACGTGCTGGTTTCTTACCACTTGTTCTTCGTGGAGCATTGGCAGGAAATGTAGGTGGTACAGGTATGCACCACTGGCATGTTATATCAGTCAATGGTAAAGGAGATGCAGCGACACAAGCTGGTGAAAGACCACCACGTGTAGACGTATGGAATGAAATCGCATGGCCACCAGAGTATCCACTCTCTACTTTTGAGATGTCTATGATTATGCCTCACCTTCTTATGGATGATGAATGGAGAGCCAAATGGAATGCCAAAGGATTGCACAATATTCCTGAAAAACTTGAAGTGTGGATTCCTCGTATGTATAATCCAGTATGGATTAATCCAGATGGATTTAGATGGATTGAAGCATTAAAGCGTGAAGATAAAATTGGGCTTTCATTTAACCTTTCACCAATGTGGTCTGAGACCAATTGGTATTGTGACTATGTACTTCCTGTGGGACTTGCAGGTGAAAGACATGATCAGTCATCTGAACCTACAAAACCAGCAAGAATAGTGGCTTTCAAAAACCCTGCATTACGTGTAGCATTAGAAAAAAATGGATGGAAAGCAAAAAATCCAGCACGTGCAACACTTGAAGCACATATGGCAGCAGGACTTGGTGAAATCTGGGAAGAGGTTGAGTTCTGGGCAAATATTATGGTACATCATGTCGATCCAGATGGTAGCCTTGGTGTAAGAAAATTCTGGGCTTCAAAAGAAGATCCAAAAAGAGCAGTCACTATTCCAGAATGGTATCAAGCAGCTTTTGATAAATTACCAAAACTGAGAGAGACGGCTAAAAAACTTTATCCTGACTCTAAATATCCAAACTATGAAATGATGAGAGATCAAGGTACATGGTTAGAAGAAGATCATATTTTCAGACCACAAGAACGTGAACTTAAAGAAGTAGATGGAAAATATGTAGCACACGGACATGAATATGCTAAAGATGAAGTCACTATTGATGAATATGGTACTATTAAAGTTGAAGATCATGTCTTTGGTGGCGAAAAGAAGATTGGTGTGATAGTAAATGGAGAAGCAAAAGAGGGATGGCATACACTTTCTGGTAAGCTTGAACTTTTCTCTAAATGGTTTGCAGAATGGAAATGGCCAGAATATGCTTTACCATTTTATCCACGAAATGCAGAAGAGCGTAAGAAATATGTGCAGGTTGTGACACAAGTTCACCATGATTTTATTGATCCTGCGAAAAATGAGTTTGCACTCAATACAGTCTTTAGACTACCATATAATATTCATACACGTTCAGGTAACTCTAAACACCTTATGGAGATTTCACAAAACCATAACCCTGTTTGGATTTATACAAAAGATGCAGAAAGAATGGATATTAAACGTGGAGATCCAATTAAAGTAACTATTTCAGATACAGTTTCTGGACTAGAGTCTGGTTGGTTCATTGCAATGGCTGTACCAACAGAGGGTTGTATGCCTGGCACACTTCAGTGTTCACACCATGCAGGTAGATGGAAGCTTAAAAATGCTGTTGATATTCCAGGATTTAAACACAAATTAGGTGTACTTGGGCTTACTGCTCCATTGTTTGATATGACTATGGATGGTAAAGTGGGTACAATGAAGCCTAAAGAAGGTTTAGATGCAGGGCTTATGGCTCGTAAGGATACATGGCAGTTTAAAGAGTACAACAAGGATTTAGATAATATTTGGTGGGATGGTCTTTCTGGTTCTTGGCAAAATGCTGTAGCAGCTGCCCATCCAGATCCAATTGCGGGTAACCATGCTTGGCACCAAAAAGTGCGCATAGAAAAAGCAGCACCTACAGATAAAATTGGTGATATTTGGGTGAACTATGATAATAACATGAAAGTCTATCAAGCATGGAGAGATAAATTGACTCGTCCACTTGACAGTAATGATACACTCAGACGTCCTGTACATACAAAACGTCCTGCAGTGCCATTGTCACTTAAAGCATATAGCGTAAAAATAAATGGATAACAAAATATCCGTAGGGTGGGTTTTCTAACCCACCAAGATGGAGAGATATCTCCATACTACATTGATACAATTTCCCAGATAAATTTATAAATCACGTTTTATTTATCTTGAAAGTGGTATAGTGCCAAATAATTTACATGAAAGACAATGAGATGAAACAAATGAAACAAGAGATAGAAAACCGTATAGCTCTGTATGCACTCATATCAAGACTGATGCTTATAGAAGTGGATGAAACATTTTTAGCTCAAATTGAAGAAGATGAAGATATATTAAACTTTTTGCCTAACTATAGAGACTGGAAAAAACGAAAAGAGATTTCGCAAAAAGAGTTGATTGAGCAATACTATAATGTGGATTTTGCAAATCTTTTTTTAATGCATTTGGTACCTTATGAAGGTTTTTATATGAGAGAAGATCAGATGATAGAAAGTGGAGGAGAAAACCCTTTGCTTGACCTCTATGATGCTTTAGATTTTCGTGCAAATTTGGAAAAAGCAAGGGTTGTAAGTCCAGATCATATTGGTATAGAATTGGAATTTATGTATATGCTGAGTGTGGCACTTAAAAAAGCCATAGATGCCCAAGACAAAGAGGGGATTTGTGAAGTCCTTCAAATTCAAAAAGGCTTTTTAAAAGACCACCTTTTAGAGTGGATGCCCATGTTTCTTATCAATGCAAAACGTGAATCACGTACACCTCTTTATCACGATGGCTGTGAATTAACATTGGATTTTTTACTTTCTGATTATGAATATGTAACAAAAAAATTGACACAATATTGTCAGACGCAAGGTGATGAAAAATAATGTCTTTACATTTAGAGATAAGTTCTTGTATTAGGGCATCTAGTAAAATGTCTGATTGTACACAATGTATAGATGCTTGTCCTGAATCTATTACGCTTGTGGACAACTTACCAAGTTTTGCTAACCAAACAGGTGTAGAAGCAGCAGCTTGTGTAGGTGTGTGTCCTACAGAAGCATTCTCTCTTTCTGATTTTTCTACAACAGAGTTTTTTTTCACTTTTTTAGAGTCAAAAATACGACTCATAAGTCCAAAATTGAATGTGCCATGCCTTTCTGTTTTGAGTGTAGAGCATTTAATCTCTTTGGCGTTGGCAAGTGAAGAAGAGATTAGCATAGATTTGAGCTCTTATGATAGTCAAAGTATACTTTATGAGCAAATAGAAGCACGTGTAGAAGAGGCCAATTTTGTACTTTCGTCTTTTAGTGATAAGCGGCTATTATCGAATGTAGATACTATAGAAATACCAAAAGAGACTAGAGCAGACAAGAGTAAAGAAGAGGTAGAGGATAGACGCTCTTTTTTAGGTAATATTTCACTCAAAGGTGCTGTGAAGCATAAAATGAGTTTTGATGAAGCAGTAGAAGCAGAGGCATTGAAGGTTTTTTCACTAGATGGGGATACACTCCAAAAAATGAAAGAAAAAAATCTACCAGATAAACGTAAAATACTTTTAACAACACTCAAACACGCAAAGGTACCAGATACTTTTGAAGTATTGGCAGAAGAAGATATTGGTTTTACATCACAAAAGTTTGTAGATGAACGTTGTACCAACTGTCAAATTTGTTATCGTATTTGTCCTACAGGTGCACTAAGTAGTGATGGAAATTTTTCACTCATTCACTTTGATGCGATGCACTGTGTTAAATGTCGTCTTTGCCATGATGTTTGTGAGCCTGATGCAATACAACTACAAGCAGGATTTGAGATAAAAGAATTTTTTGAACCTACGCAACGCACCTTAGCAACATTTGACATACGTCGATGTAATGAATGCGGAAATCCTTTTACCTATCAAGGTGGAGAGATGAGTTGTTTACGCTGTAGTGAAGAAGAAGAGGAAGCAAAGTTCTTACATAGCAATGCCAAAAGAATGAAAGCGGCGCTACAAAGCAACAAAGAGCAGAAAGGCAAAGATAATGAGACCTGAAGAGATTAAACCTGATACAGGGTTATGTACTATTTTAGGACATAATGCACAAACAGGATATATGAGACGTTATTTTAATAAAATCATGAAGCATCAAGGTATCAATGCCACAGCCATTGCACTGAATGTAAGCGATGAACATTTTGCCTACACTATGAACAACGTGGGGCAATCCAAAGTAACCCAAATGATGATTGAAAGTGAATTTGGACAGGATGCATTACACTATTGTGATAGTTTAGATGAAGTAAGTCAAAGAGAAGGACGCTTAGATTTTATAGAAGTAGAAGAGGGGAAAGTATTAGGTTATTGTTTAGACGATGAAGCCAAAGCACTTTTTGAGAAGCCTGAGTTTTTAGATGAGCAAATTTTATTTGTGTCAAAAATGATGCTCATAGCAAACCGTTGGTTTGATGCGAAAATAGACGTGGATGATATTCCCGTATTAATAGGAGAAAATAATGAATGAAAGAAATATGGAAGATTTAAGAAAAGAGTTTGAGAATTTTAATGACAATCCTGCATTTTGTCCTGATGGACAGTGTGATTCTGATGAAGAAGTAGATTTAAAGGATTATCCTTCTTATACAGAGGCATTGTATGCTAAGCTGGTTGCTCCTGCTGTAAGTGGTATCTATATTTCTCGTTGGGATATTAAAGAGATTGCAAGTGTTGCTGGAGATGATATGGCAATTCACCCACGTAAACGTATGTTTGAATTATTAATGAAATATGCAACCAGTAAAGAAAATATGCAATTGGTACTTGATGCACTCAAAGCACATATGGAAGATAAAATAGCCATTTATGATGAGCTGATGATACATTATCCAGCTTCAGCAGAAATTTTTCAAGTCAAAATAGAAAAAGCTAGAAAAACCATAAAGCTCTTTCCTCAAATTATTAAAGAGTATTTTGTATAGTCTAAAGGGACTATAAGAGAGCCTTTATATGATTTGCGATATTAGGTTCTGGTTTACAATAAAATAATCTATAGATTATCTTGAAACCATGCTTCACATAATGCTTTATATATCACTTTGTATGCATTTAATTTTTCAAGGTGATAGTAGGTATCATTAAAGTATGTTTGCAAAAATACCTCTAGCATCTCATCTTCTAACCCAAACTCTACACAAACACAAGCCAAATCAAAATATCTATCATTGATACCAGCATATTCAAAATCTATCAGTTTTACAGGATAGATATTATGGTGGTTGGCGCTCTCAATTTCTTTATTAGGAAAAAATATATTTTGTGGATTTAAGTCATTATGGCAGAGTACATACTCTTTTGGATAGCTGTTTATGGTATTAAAAGCACGTATGACTGCATCTGTTTTGTTTTTTATTTGTAGATCAATAGGTGCAGCATTTGTCTTAATACTATGTAGTTTTTTTATGGTTTTGGCTAAAAGAATTACATCCTTATTATTGAGTTTGCTTTTATGTATTCCTTCTAAAAACGCAGATACCATAAATGTTTTGGTAAAGATATATATCTGTGAACTAATACCTTTTTTGTAGGCTTGTATATGTATGTTGTACTCTTGTGGTCTATCTATGTCTTGACGTAAAAATTCTCTTAAAATGTATTGGGTTTTTTCTGTGCGAATGAGATAATTTTTATTACAATATCCCTGTGAGGATAATGGCGTAATTGTTTTGATGGCATCATCATCAAATAGGCTATAGGTATTGATGTTTTTCATATGCTTTACGCCAAGTAATATAGCCATAAATTGCAAGTATAACATAGAGCATAAACAATACAATCGTTGCATAATATCCAGATTTCCAATACAGCACCACTGCTGCAGCATCTGTCACAACCCAAAGAAGCCAATTTTCAAGTATTTTTTGTGTAAGCATCCATGTGGCAATCACAGAAAACACCATCACAAAAGCATCTAAATACGCATATCTTGCACCAGCATAGGTATCTGATAGATATCCAACAATACAGGAAAAGATGAGTCCTAAGGCGATGATTTTAAATAGTTTTGTGCCATGCCACTTTGTTACATGAAGGCGTTTTCCTTGGGCATCTTTACGCCATAGTAAATAGCCATACACAGCCATTATCATATAGTAAAAATTTAGGATTGAAGAAGAGACCAATGCTCCCTCCCAAAATAGTATGGTATAGATAAGGGTACTTAAAAAAGCAAAAGGCCATGCCCATTGTGACTCTTTTGCTGCTAAAATCACATAAGCAATACCAAGAAGTGTAGCGACAATCTCCCACATAGACATCGCCATAAAAGCATCTATACTATTTTGAAAGGACATCTTAGTACTGACCTCGTCTATTGTTGCCTACAAATTTTAGTACAAAAATAGAGTGTGGTATCTCTGTAAAAACAGAAAACATCTCCTTTTCCAACAGTGACATAATGGTCTTGTAATCACCATGCATTTGAGTGCTCAATTCATTGCGTACTACTTCAATACTTTTTTCTTGCTCTAGCTTAGCAATGAATGCCAAAATAGGTGCTTCAAACTCTTTTTGAAGTGGGTACATACTAATATCAACAGATATTTCCATAATATTGCCTTTTAGAAATCATATCCTAATGTAAATCCAAATGTTCTTGGATCACCTTGTTGTGTATAAAGCTCAGTCTTATAGCCATTGCCTGGATTATTACCAAAGGTACCAAAGCCACGTACTTGATAGTCGCTATTGGTTAGATTGTTACCCCATAGTGTCATAGTGATATCTTGGTAAAGGTATTCAAAACTAGCATTTAACAAAGTATACGCTTTTGCTTTTTCATTATGTCTATTTGAGAAGTAATAACTGTCTTTTCCTGCAATATTTGTTTTAAAGATTAATGCCTCACTTAAGGCATAGTCAAACCCAAGATTGTACTGATATTTAGGTGATTGTGCCACGGCTCTGCCATTGACATCAAGTGTACTAGGATTTGGATCTATATATTTGTCAAATTTCGTATGCAAAAGTCCAAGTGTTGCATAGAGGTGAAGGGCGTCATTGGCAAAGTAATCTACTTGTATTTCTGCTCCATAGTAGGTACCCTTTGCAGCATTTGCAATATAATCTGTAAAGTCTGTACTTCCATCTTCTCTGACTTGCACCACAGAACTTTTGACTTGTTGATCTTTTCTTTTGCCATAAAAGAAATTAACACGACTTGTGAGTGCATTTTCATAATAGCTAGAGTTCACACCTAAGTCTAAGTTCCAAAGTGTTTCAGTTTTGTATGATCTTGCTGCATCATTTAAAGAATTATCAGGATTTACACCCCCTGGTTTATATCCTTTAGAGAGTGTTGTGTAATAGAGCATATTTTTTGCAGCTTCATAAGAAAGACCCACTTTACCTCCAACAAGTACTTCATCTGTATCTATACTCAAAGCATCAGAGTCAGTATAGGTAGCTTTCCATTTTTCTACCCGTGCTCCTGTAATGAGTGTAAGTTTATCATTTAGATGTGTATCTAGTTGTGTATAAAGGGCTTCATTCTTCGTATGGTAATCACTTAAAAAAGGTGCATCAAGATAGGTATATTCTCGCTTAAATTTCTCTTTGTTGTCTTTGTAATAGACTCCCATGGTCCAATCAGTGCTTCCATTGAAAATACGTCCTTCTTTGTTGGAGAGTAATCGCATATCAATATCTGCTTGTTTTTTCTCTCTATGATACGAATCAAAAGAGCTATATGGATAGAGTGATTCATCAAATTCGCCGACATAAGACCAATCTTCATCATAGCTATAAGTCATATTGGATTTGGCATAACTCATTTGTGTGATGAATTGCATCGTATCTAAATCATACACTGACTTCAATGAAACAGCATCGGTCTTTTGCGTATCTTCACCTGGTTGATCTGCATGAGAGGTTCTAGAGTTATCAAAGGTAAATGCGTCATATCCATTGGCAATATCTGCATGTAGGTAGTGCATATCTATCGTAAAATTATCTGAAACTAGCCAACGAAGCTGTGCTTTGGCTGTAAGTTCGTCTATATTGTTGGTATCTTTACGGTCTAAAAAACTATTTTTCATAAACCCATCACTTTTATTTTTATAGACAGAAAATCTACCTAAAAGTGTATCTTTTATGAGACTACCACCTATGGCTGCACCCAATGCTTTTGTGTTATAGTTTCCTGCAGTTGCTTCTAGGTGTCCTTGGGTCTCTTTTGTAGGTTCATTGCTTTGTACTGTGACTACACCTGCTAATCCATTGGCTCCAAAAGTTGTCCCTTGAGGACCTCTAAGTATTTCTATTTGTTTCACATCAAAAAGAGATACGCCAAGCGTAGCATTTGAAAGGTCTATCCCATCAGCAATTAATCCAACAGAAGGATTAATGGGGTTAGAAAATTGACTTCGTTCTCCTATCCCTCTGATTTGTATATATTTTGCTTTAGATGCGCCTGAAGTAAAATTTACGTTGGGTGAAGTAGAGAGAACTTCTACAAAAGATTGTGGTGCTTTATCATAAATTTCATTTTCATTGATAATGCTGACTGAGTTTGTGGTTTGAGAAAGATTTTGTTCTCTAAAATCGGAGTTTACTACAATGGGATCAAGTGTTATTTCTTCAGCAATGATTGTATTGCTGAGTAAAGCATAAGATGCCATCATCGATAAAGTTAAAATTTTGGTTTTCATGTATGTCCTTAAAACAAAAATTAAGGAGAGTAGTAGGTGCTAAATACTTCTCTTCCTTACGCTGGAGTTGTCCAGTTCAAGTTCAACGGGTTATAGTATCTCAGCCATATCTAACATTGCAGATATTTGGCACCCCGAGAGATTGATATTAATTTATACTTTAATTTATATTTAACATACCTTAAATAAGAGTGATTAACTCTCATTTAAAGTAGTGGTTCTTTTCGTGTTTCATTTTCACTATTATATTTAAATTTTAGACTGTTTGCAGTATGTAAACTTTTGTATAAAAAATCTTTAGAAAGTCCTACACTTTGTTCTAAGGTTTCTCCTTTTGCAAGGTGTGTTGCGATTGCAGAAGAGAGTACACATCCTGTGCCATGTGTATGTGTCGTATCTAACTTTGCTGTTGAGTATGGTACCGTAAGGTAAGATTTTTCTACCAAGTAGTCTGTGGCATTATTTTTATCTTCACTATGTCCACCTTTGATGAGTACTGCTTTGACTCCTAAATCAAAAAAACTTTGTGATATAGCTTCTACTTCTTTACTATTACCCACATAATTTGTACCTAAAAGCATATTGACCTCAGGTAAATTTGGAGTAATAAGATCTACTCGTGGAAAAAGTTCTTTTTTCATCACATCAATGGCTTGTTTTTCTAAAAGTATCTTTCCACTACTACTTATTAAAACCGTATCTAGTACAATATTCTTTAGTCTATATTTGTCTATAGCATCAACCACTACAGAGATAGTATCAGCATTAGCAAGCATACCTATCTTAACTGCATCCACTGTCACATCATCCAATATACTTTCAAGTTGCATTTTAAGACTTTTTTTAGGAGTAATATAGACATCTTTTACCCCTGTAGAATTTTGAGCAGTAAGTGCCGTTACAACAGAAAAAGCATATGCTTTTAAAGTATGTATCGTTTTTGAATCTACTTGGATTCCTGCACCTGCATACGTATCTGAGCCTGCAATCGTTAACACTGTAGTTTTAAAAGTGCTATACATATATTTTCTTTATTTTTTTAATCAAAATTTATTACCTGCTTTATTGAATTGTATAGTGATACAATAGCATATTTGCATTAGCAAAGTATTACCTCTTACCTTTTGGGTTAATCTACGATTCTTTGCAGATACCCACAATGCAATGACTTTTGTCAGTTTAGATAACTTCAATAATTACTATCATATTGTTGAAATTAAATTAAAAAATCCATTAATACTTTTATTTTTTCTTTAGAAATTTCCCCTTTTTCTAATACAGCCGATATCATAGCTATACCATCTGCTGATTTTGTCTGTATCACTTCTTCTATAGTATTGCTATTTATCCCCCCTATAGCCACAATAGGAAAATCTACACCTTTAGCCCAACGTTTTAAATCTTCAATACCCACTGGATGATATACCATTTTTTTAGAATTCGTTTCATAAATAGGACCTATTGCCAAATAGGAAGGCTTAAAAGACATTGCTATATCTATTTCATCTCTTGTGTGAGTGCTAATACCTAATCTTATCCCTGCATCAAATATAGCTTTTACATCAGCATCTTGTATATCTTCTTGTCCTAGATGTATGCCATAAGCTTTATGCTTAATTCCCAGTTCCCAAAAGTCATTGAGGAAAAAACGAACATTAAATTCTTCTGAGATGGCTATAGCTTCTATGACTTCATCTTCTAGTGCTTTTCCTCTAAACCTATCTTTGGTTCTAAGTTGTGCAGTGGTGATACCTACTTCATATAGTGGTCTTAGCTTGTAGGCTCTATCTACTATAGGGTAGATACCTAGTGGAGTTTTGTCACATTTTGGGAATTTCATTTTGTTCCTTGTTTAATTTTATTAACCCTTACGGTGAAAGTTTTATGTCATCATAGAGTTTATTGTGTGGTGTGTTGGCAAATGCAGCCTACGGTTTTCATCACAATTCATTAATCAAACTGATGCCAAAACGGCGTTCCTACTGTAGGTGTTGAGGGTGAGGCAAACTCACGTTCTTGCATCACACCTGCTTCATACCCCAAACGCCCTGCATCCACAGCTACCCTAAAGGCATCTGCCATCTTCACAGGATCTTGGGCTAAGGCTATAGCAGAGTTTAGTAGTATGCCATCATAGCCAAGCTCCATCGCTTGCGTAGCATGCGAAGGTTTGCCTATACCCGCATCGACTACCAGCTGCAAGCCTGGAAATTGTTTGCGAATAGCTATAAGATTATCTGGATTCATAAGTCCTTTACCTGAGCCTATCATGGAACCCCAAGGCATGATGATTTTACAGCCTACATCTACAAGTCTCTTAGCTACTACCAAATCATCTGTAGTGTAAGGAAAAACTTCAAATCCCTCTTTTATAAGCACTTCAGCCGCTTTGACTGTCTCAAAAGGGTCAGGCTGTAAGTTGTACTGGTCACCTATGACTTCCAGTTTTATCCAGTTTGTACCAAATACTTCTCTCGCCATCTGTGCTGTGGTAATGGCTTCTTTGGCAGAGTGTGAACCTGCGGTATTGGGTAAAACATGAATTTTATAATATCCCAAAACTGATTGCCACCTTTGGACTCACTGTTACCCGCAGCCTGACGACGTAATGCAACCGTCACTATCTGCGCACCAGAAACTTTAATGGCATCTTCCATAGTCGCAGGGCTTGGGTAGAGTGCAGACCCTATGAGGAGTCTTGAACTAAGTGTCTTGCCACCTATCTCCCAAGTATCATTGTGTGTATGAATATGTTTCGTCATTTTATCCACCTTGGACAGGAGCCAATATTTCAATACTGTCATTGTCTTTTATTATTGTAGTTGCATATTTTGAAAGTGCTACAAATGTACCATTGATTGCTAAAGCAAACCCTTCACCTTTGTGATCAAGAGCTTCAATCATCTCTTTCACATTTAATCCATTGGGAATACTTTGTCTTTCTCCATTTACTATAATTTCTATCATTGATATACTCCTTTATTTAATGCTTGTTCTACAATGGCTGGTGCCAATAAATATCCATGTCTATACAGTCCGTTAATACGAGTAATTTTTTCACCCTGCGTTATGGTAGGTAAATTGTCTTTAAGTGTAGGACGACAGTTTGTTAGCGTATTGACAATACGAGCTTCTGCAAAACCTGAGTGCATAGAGTAGACCGCAGAAAGAAGTTCTAACGACGAACGTACTGACATTGGACTTTTGTCTTCACTCTCTATCTCTGTAGCACCTATGATGTATCTGTTATTAGGGCGAGGTACAATGTATATTTTGTATCGTGGATGCAACATACGTGTCGGTCTAGTGATGTTTACTTCGGGAGCATCTAACCAAAAGACTTCACCACGTACACCACGTAAGTTCTCCACTTGATTTTGTGCACCTAAACCACGTGCATCAAATACCCAGTCAAACCGTTCACATACTCCCGAAAAACAAATCTCTCCCTCTTTTACCTCTTGCACTTTTGTTTCTTGATGCCAAATAACATTAGGATGAGATAAAATATAATCACTAGATACTTTCATAAAACGCTGTGCATCCACCTGTCCCTCATGAGGGATGTAGAAGGCTTTACTATGCTGCTCCAAATCAGGTTCTAATACTGCAATGCCTGCTTTATCTAAAAGCTCTATCTGAGAGGCTTCTTCCACTTTAGACTTCAATGTCTCTATAAAATGCTCTAATTCATTATAATCCTGAGGATGTGCAGTGATGATGCTTCCTTTTTGTTGATACGCCTCTACAATATCTAACTGTTTCAACAATGCTGGCCATAGGACAATAGAGCGTTTTCCATATTCAAATATCTCTGACTCTGCAGTCTCAAGTTCTGCAAAGACAGCCAACATACCTGCAGCTGTCATACCTGCTGCTTTATCACCATAGGCGCTGTCTTCATCAAAAAGTGTGAGGGTGTGTCCTTGGCGTAAGAGATTTAATACTAAAACTCTACCGACTAAGCCTACACCTGCTATACCTATATGCATATCTAACCTTTCCAAATTTAATCACGCGAATGCGTGTCTGTCTCTCCGAACACCCTTGAAAGCAGAGCGATTTGAGAGGAGAGACGATTTTTTTGTTTCGTTTTTTTCTAAAAAAAATGAAAGAGAACAACGCCACAGTCAAGCTAAAAGGAAACCTGACAAAATAAAGTTAACTTTAAAGCTTATCAGCTTCCACATACACCTCAGACCCCATTTCTTTAAACTTCTCAGACATTTCATCCATACCCTTTTGTTTGGCAGTTTCGACGTCTGTGTCTAAGGCATCTGCATAGTCTCGTACCTCTGCAGAAATTTTCATAGAACAAAACTTAGGCCCACACATCGAACAGAAGTGTGCGACTTTGGCTGCTTCCATAGGGAGTGTGGCATCATGATATTCTCTTGCACGCTCAGGGTCAAGACCAATGTTAAACTGATCGACCCATCTAAACTCAAAACGTGCTAAACTCATAGCATCATCTCTTGCACGTGCACCGGGGTGCCCTTTGGCAATGTCTGCTGCATGTGCGGCTATCTTGTAGGTAATGAGTCCCTCTTTTACATCTTCTCTGTTTGGAAGACCTAAGTGTTCTTTAGGCGTTACATAACAGAGCATTGCACATCCATACCAGCCTATCATCGCTGCACCGATGCCTGAAGTGAAGTGGTCATATCCTGGAGCTATGTCAGTTGTTAAGGGTCCGAGTGTATAAAATGGTGCTTCATCACACCACTCAAGTTGCTTCTGCATATTTTCTTTAATCATATGCATCGATACATGCCCTGGTCCTTCAATGAGCGTTTGTACATCATGCTTCCATGCGATTTTCGTCAAACGTCCTAGTTCTTTAAGCTCTGCAAACTGTGCTTCATCATTGGCATCTGCACCTGAACCTGGACGAAGTCCATCCCCTAGTGAAAAAGTTACATCATAGGTTTTCATAATCTCACAGATTTCTTCAAAGTGTGTGTTAAGGAAGTTCTCTTGGTGGTGATGTATCATCCACTTTGCCATGATAGCCCCACCACGTGAGACAATCCCTGTGACACGTTTGGTTGTCATCGGTACATGGTGTAGTAAAAGCCCTGCATGAATGGTAAAGTAATCTACCCCTTGTTCTGCCTGCTCGATGAGTGTATCTCTAAACACTTCCCACGTTAAATCTTCTGCAATACCATTTACTTTTTCTAGTGCTTGGTAGATAGGCACTGTCCCGATAGGTACAGGAGAGTTACGAAGTATCCAGTCACGTGTGGTATGGATGTTTTTACCAGTAGAGAGATCCATCACAGTATCTGCACCCCAACGTGTAGACCATACCATCTTCTCTACCTCTTCGGCAATGCTAGAAGTGGTGGCTGAGTTACCGATGTTTGCATTGACTTTGACCAAAAAATTACGTCCTATAATCATAGGCTCCACTTCTGGGTGGTTAATGTTACATGGGATAACCGCGCGTCCTGCTGCAACTTCCTGACGTACAAACTCAGCTGTGATTTTTTCTGGTAAGTTCGCACCAAAGCTCTCGCCTTTGAGTCTGGCTTCTCTCTCTTCATCTTGTAAGTATTCTTTTGACATTGCGGCATCTTGGTTTTCACGAAGTGCGATGAATTCCATCTCAGGCGTAATAATCCCTTGTCTTGCATACCAAAGTTGAGAAACGTTTTTACCTTTTTTTGCTCTGAGTGGTGTACGTACCAATCCTTTTGCTCCTGCTGTTACAAAGTCAAGTTGCTCGTCAGTAGAGTATCCATTATCTACAGGTGCCATAATACGACCTTCATACTCCTCTACATCAGCACGTCCTACTATCCACTCTTTACGAATGGCTGGTATTCCTTCCCCTACATCTATCTCTACAGATGGATCTGTGTAAGGGCCTGATGTGTCATAAACTCTAAGTTTGGTTTCATTACCAAGCAGTATTTCTCTTACTGGTACACGAATATCTTTGTGTATTTTACCCTCTAAATATACTTTGGTTGAAGCAGGAAATGGCTCTCTAGTGAGTTCATCGCTTGAAGTTGTAAGTGTGTCTTTAAATGGTTTTGTCATGTTATCTCTTTCATAATAATTAAAATACGAAAAGAGAGAAGTGTCATACGAAGTAAGCAAATCTGTCATTAGCCTTTGATTAAAAGAGTAATCAAATGATTCACCTATGTAGTGTCACAATCTCTTCCTTACGCTGGTCTTAACCAGTTCAAGTTCGACGGGACAAGCTATTTGCAGCTATCTCAGCCGTGTATCCCAAAAAGAGAAACACAGCGCCCCGAGAGGTTTGATAGTGTCAATATAATATAACTAAGATAAAAATAGTCTTAAATAATATAAATTTAAAAATTTAAAAAATATTATGCTACTATTGCATAAATTTACCAAAGGAGAAAATATGCCAGTACTATTTATACAACTATTTGACGCTGCTGTAAAGTCTCCTTTGGTTACAATAAAAGCATCTCACTGTAACTGTTACTTCAAACTTAAAACCAGACTAGCATTGCTTTTACACCACTACATCCCAAGATGTTCGTACTATACAACGTTTTATGCGTTTAGACGTACGGGTGTACATCCTCCACTACTTATCCTTTCAAAATAACAATCACTAAAACCACTCTATAAATAAGTTATATTTCATAACATACACTAGGATACTCGTTATTTTCGTGTTATGAGATACATATATTAAAGGATAATATATTATGTCACAAAATTACATCGTAGGATTCCCACGTATTGGGGAACAAAGAGAATTAAAAAAAGCGTTAGAGAACTATTGGTCAGGAAAAACAGACTTTAAAGATGTAGAAGATGTTGCCACTACACTCAAAGCAAGACATTGGAACTATCAGAAAGATGCTGGCATTGACTACATAGCATCCAATGACTTTTCATATTATGACAATGTACTCGATACTGCAGTCATGTTAGGTGCTATACCTGCACGTTTTAAAGGCTTAAAAGACGAAGAACTTTACTTCTCTATGGCTAGAGGAAATAAAGATGCTGTAGCAATGGAAATGACCAAGTGGTTTAATACCAACTATCACTACATCGTCCCAGAACTTTCAGCAGAAGAGAGCTATGTACTAAATGCTACAAAGATACTCAATGAGTATAAAGAGGCAAAAGTACTGGGTATCACTACTAAAATAAACCTCATAGGACCTATTACATTTTTGGGACTCTCAAAAAGAGTAGATAGAGGAGATACCTATGAACTCTTTGGAAAGATACTTCCTATTTATGAGGCTTTACTTTCTGAGATAGCGAAACTTGATGATGAAGTGACTGTGCAGATAGATGAACCTATTTTTGTAAAAGATATAGAGCCAAAAGTACTGAGTCTCATTAAACCTTGTTATGATGCTTTATCTGCAGTGTCTGACAATCTTCACATTATTGTCACGAGCTATTTTGAACACTCTAATGAAGCAACTAAAGTATTGGTACACACTCCTGTGTGGGGTATTGGGCTTGACTTTTTATATGGAGAGAAAAACTTTGAGAGTTTGGAAAGTATTGCGAACTCTGGGAAAAAACTCATTGCAGGGGTGGTAGATGGTAGAAATATTTGGAAAAATGACATTACTAAGACTGTAAAACTACTAGAGAATATCACAAAGAACGTAGAGAAACAGAATATCATTGTATCAAGCTCATGTTCATTACTTCATACACCCTTTACACTCAAATATGAAGAGAAGATGGATGAGGAAATCAAAAACTGGCTCTCTTACGCTGTAGAAAAACTAGATGAAATTTTTCTTGTGAGTAAAGTTTTCTTTGGTGAGGCACTCAATGACAATGATAAACAAGCATTTGAAGCAAACAAAGAAGCTAATATACTAAGAGCAAACTCCACACGTATCCACAACCAGACAGTACAAAACAGGGTCGCCAACTTCTCTAAGCTAGAACGTGAGGGGGATTATGAAACACGTATCAAAATCCAAAAATCTCTTTTAGGGTATAAAGATTTGGCTACGACTACCATCGGTTCTTTTCCTCAAACACCTGAAGTACGTAAAGCAAGAGCAGACTTTAAAAAAGGTGCCATCTCTACAGAGGTATATGAGAATGAAATGAAACACTACATGAATGACTGTGTGGCATTCCAAGAGGAGTGTGGACTTGAAGTACTCGTACATGGAGAACCAGAGCGTAACGACATGGTTGAGTACTTTGGAGAGCAGCTTGATGGGTATGGGTTTAGCCAAAATGGTTGGGTGCAAAGTTATGGAAGCCGTTGTGTCAAACCACCGTTTATCTACGGAGACATTAGCCGTCCTAAGTCTATGACTGTGGCGTGGATGACCTACGCACAGTCCAAGACTGACAAAATCATGAAAGGGATGCTCACAGGGCCTGTGACTATACTCAACTGGTCATTTGTGCGAGATGATATGGCTAGAGGAGATGTCTCAAAACAGATAGCTGTTGCCCTTTCTGACGAGATAGACGACTTGCAAAAAGCGGGCATCAAGATGATACAGGTAGATGAAGCTGCTTTTAAAGAGGGGTATCCTCTAAGAACTGAGAACATTCCTAGCTATGAAGCTTGGGCAGTAAGAGACTTCAAAATCTCTGTCAGTACAGCACATAAAGAGACACAGATTCACACGCACATGTGTTACTCTGAATTCAATGATATCATCAGAACCATCGAAGCGATGGATGCAGATGTGATTTCCATAGAAACTGCACGTTCAGGGAATGAACTGCTCAAAATCTTTAAAGAAGTTGGTTACAAACAAGAGGTCGGACCTGGGGTCTATGACATTCATTCTCCACGTATCCCAAGTGTTGAAGAGATGGTAGAGCAAATAAAGCTACTCTTGGAAGTACTACCAAAGGAACAACTCTTCAATCCTGACTGTGGTCTTAAAACACGAAAATGGGAAGAGGTGAAACCTAGTCTTATCAATATGGTAAAAGCTGTGGAGAGAGTCAGAGATGGATTGTAAATTTAAGGAAGAAGGGTATGACTACTCTTCTTCTGTTTTCATATCAACGAGTTCTGCAAGAAGTTCATCTACTTCCTCATCATCAAGTTCATTGCGCCCAAGCTCTTCAACAATGGCAAAACACTCTGTACGCATTTCACGCATCTCTTCTAAGTCTTCTTTTTGTGCTTTGGAGGCGTTTTTGCTTTTGTCTATAGCTTCAAAAAGCGCATCAATGGCTGCTTCTAAATCTGGAATGATTTCTAATTCTAAGAGATTTTTGAGTTTATCTGCATTACGCATAAATATTCCTATGTATTAATATCTTGATATTGTATCTAAAAATAGATTACTGCCAACGATGTTTTCTTTTTTCTGTTAATGCTTTTTCGACACTATCATGCAGTATATTTTTTTGTGAGTCATTCACAAACTTTGCTTTAAAAAGAGTTTCAATTTGCTTTTTGTAGGTATCTAGTCTCTTTTTCTCTTCCAAAGTTTTTGGAGGGTTAAATAAAAATTGCATATCACTTTGCTTGTCATAATTTTTGGCATAACGTTCTAGGTAAATTTGTCCATCTACAAAGTGTATTGTGCCATCTTTTGCTATGGTGTAATGCTGTATTCTGTCACCTTTTGGTGTGTCATAGGCTCTGCCACTTCTGTCCCAGTGAGTATAGAGTGTGAGTGTTGTGCCATTGATTTCATAGCTTCCATCGACAGTACTTCTTTCTCCACAACCTCCTGATTGGTTCTCCAATGTAAAACTAAAAAGAGGTAAGGTGTCTCTATTTTGTTCTTTTGCATAGAGTTTCATCTCAATACCTTTATCTCCATATGCATCATAAGATTCATGTACTATGACATACGATTTTCCTTCTATAGAAATATTTTTGCTTTCTGTTGCTCCCACTGTAATCATAATAAGTAAAAACACTATAAAAGTCTTCATCTTTAACCTTTAGGCAATATTATTTATTATTATACCCAAAAGGGTAATGTTAGCATGTCAGAGCAGTCTTTAGCATAAATTTCTTGCTTTGATGTGTTCCTATCAAAGCAAAAATATCTCACTTAATGACAACCACAACTTCCGCTATTATGATTATTATCTGCTGGTGTAGATGAGGCATTTGTACCTGTACTACAGGCACTTACACCTGGAGGAGTAGTAGGTTGCACTGCTGTATTGTCTGCACCTCCTTCTGCATTGACTTTATCTATAAATGCCAAGAGATTTGATGCTGCTTCTTGGTAACGCTTTGCCGTCTGGGAATCTGGTTTATGATAAGTAACTGGCATACCTGTATCCCCTCCTACTCTAATTGCAGGTTCTATAGGAATACGTGCAATTACATTGGTATCATACTCTTTTGCTACGGGTTCTGTAGTCCCCATGCCAAAGATATCTGATTCTGTATCACAACTAGGACAGATAAATCCAGACATATTTTCGATAATTCCTGCTGTTGGGATATGTAACTTTTGAAACATATCGAGTGAACGTCTAGAATCATCCAAGGAGACCTCTTGAGGTGTGGTAACTGTGATACCTGCAGTAACAGGTACAGACTGCGCTAGTGTAAGTTGGGCATCACCCGTTCCTGGAGGCATATCTATGACTAGCACATCGAGTTCTGACCATAAAATATCTCTTAGAAATTGCTCAATAGCTTTCATAATCATCGATCCTCTCCAGATAAGAGATTGTCCTGGCTCCATAAGTGAACCCATAGACATAATTTCAACACCATATGCTTTAAGTGGTTGTACTTTATTGCCTTGTATTTCTGGTTTTTGGTCTGCTACACCCATCATACGGGGGATATTAGGTCCATAAATATCAGCATCTAGTAAGCCTACTTTTTTGCCTTGCATTGCCATGGCTATAGCTAAATTTACGGATGTTGTTGACTTACCAACGCCACCTTTTCCAGAGCTTATCATCACAAAGTTCTTTACATGGGGTGCGATATTCTTGCCACTTACTGAATTAGACATCTGCTTGGGTGCTTGGGGTGCTGTGATATTGATATTGATTGTATCAAATCCAAGTTTTTTAAGCTCCGTGTTTACTTCTTCTCTAAGCTGTGCTTTGACTTCATCTGCGGAGGATGTAATATCGATAGTCAATCCTATAGTCGTGTCATTTATAAGCACATCTTTTACAAATCCAAATGTTACAATATCTTTTGTAAACCCTGGATATGTAACATGTTTTAATGCTTCTAATACATTTTCTTCTGTCATATCAGTCCTTTTTTTCATAGTATGGTTATTAGGAGTTATACCAACTAAATCTTAAATTAGATTGA
>QNZW01000164.1 GCA_003978375.1 Sulfurovum sp. | reverse complement strand
GATTACCTTACTATGGTAGAGTGTGGCAAAGGAGATAACCCTTTGGTTGCCTATGTAGGAGATGGTAATAATATGGCACATTCATGGCTTATGCTTGCAGCCAAGCTTGGGTTTGAGCTTAGAGTAGCTACACCAAAAGGGTATGAATGTGAAAAAAATATTGTGACTAAAGCACTAGCCTTTGCCAAAGAGAGTGGGGCTAAAATTACTTTTGGTCATGACCCTATAGAGGCAGTGAAAGGGTGTGATGTGGTCACGACTGATACATGGATATCGATGGGACAAGAAGATAAAAAAGAGACAAAAATGAAAGCCTTTGAAGGGTATATGGTAGATGAATCTTTGATGCACCATGCACAAAAAGATGCTATCTTTTTACATTGTTTACCTGCTTATAGAGGGTATGAAGTCAGTGAAGAGACGTTTGAAAAACACGCAGATGTTATTTTTAGTGAAGCAGAAAATAGGCTCCATGCCCAAAAGGGGATTATGGTATGGCTTGATGGACAAAGAGAGGCAAAATGAGTCAAATAGATTTTGAAAAATTTAGTCAATACTCCAAACCAGGACCAAGATATACTTCATATCCCACTGCGTTAGAGTTTAGTGATGATTTTAAATATGATGACTATATACAATACTTAGAGACATCTACAGAAAAACTCTCATTGTATGTGCATTTGCCCTTTTGTAGAAGTGCTTGTTATTTTTGTGGATGTAATGTCGTATTTACCTCTAAAGAAGAAAAACTTAGCCAGTATATAACGTATTTAAAAAAAGAGATAGATCTTCTTGCGAAACATATAGACACCAACCGAGAAGTGGTGCAGTTTCACTTTGGTGGGGGTACACCTACGTATTATAAAGCTTTTGAACTTGATGAAATTGTGTCTTATATTAAATCTACGTTTCCACGTTGGAGTGATGATGCAGAGATAAGCTGTGAGATTGATCCACGTTTTTTTAATGAAGAACAGATGAAAGTATTTGCCAAACATGGATTTAACCGTATCAGTTTTGGTGTACAAGACCTCGATGATAAAGTACAAAAAGAGATACATCGTATCCAGCCTTTAGAGCTTACACAAAATGCTGTAAATTTAGCCAGAAAATATGGTATTAACTCTATTAATACAGATTTTATTTATGGATTGCCTTATCAAAATTTAGAAACATTTAAAAAGACGCTTTCTCTCTCTACAATACTAAATCCAGATCGTGTGGCAGTCTTTAACTATGCGCATGTCCCATGGCTTATGAAAACGCAACGCAAATTTGATGAGACAACCTTACCTAGCCCTGATGAAAAACTAAAAATATTTCAATATACTATTGACTTTTTTGAGCGTAATGGCTATAAAATGGTAGGGATGGATCATTTTGCCAAAGACGAAGATGAACTCTTTGGTGCTATAGCCAAAGGTGAATTACATAGAAATTTCCAAGGCTATACCACAAAAGGTGGTGCAAATCTTATAGGTATTGGGCTTACAAGTATAGGTGAGGGTAGCAGATATTATGCTCAAAATACAAAAGATATGAAGGTGTATGAAGCAACCCTTAATGCAGGAAAGCTCCCTTTTGAACGAGGTGTCATGCTTAGTGATGATGACTTTTTACGAAAAGCAGTCATTATGGAACTGATGGCAAACTTTTCTATAGATATAAAACGTATTGAACGTGAGCATAAGATTGTTTTTCGTGATTATTTTGCAGAGGCTTTACGTCAATTAGAAGAATTTGTAGAGGCGGACTTAGTGACTATCACTGAAGATAAAATAACAGTAAGTACCACAGGTACATTACTTATTCGAAATATTGCTATGCCTTTTGATGCCTATATGCACCAATATGGTGGCAATAAAAAAAGTTTTTCTAAAACAGTGTAAGGGATAATGCCCTATCTCGCAAGAGTAAAAAGAAAACAGAAGAGGAAGTATGCCTAAAAAAACAGAAGATATTTTCAATTTTTCAGAAACCAGTGATGCATGTATCAAATGTGGAAAATGTATTCCTGTGTGTACTATTCATCAGATAAATCCAGATGAAACTACCTCTCCTCGTGGTTTTATAGACTTATTGGGTGCCTATGAAAAAGGTGATTTAGAACTTAACAAAAACACCAAAAATATTTTTGAATCTTGTTTTTTATGTACCAATTGTGTAGATGTTTGTCCCAATTCATTGCCTACAGATATGGTGATAGAAGAAGTACGTGCAGATATTGCCAAGAAGTTCGGTATTGCATGGTTCAAACGGATTGCTTTTTATTTGCTTGAACATCGCAAAGTTATGGATGTAGTGATGAAATTTGGTTTTATGTTTAAAACCTGTGCCTTTAAAGCAGATGAAGAACAAGGGGGACTTCTTGCTCGTTTTAGGATGCCTATGGTCAAAAAAAGCAGACTCATACCCTCTATGATGAAAACCTCTTTTTTAAATACATATCCAGAAAATATTCCTGCAGCAAAACAAGAAGAGAAACCTTTGCGTGTTGCCATCTTTATTGGCTGTTTGGCAAATTATAATTATGGTGGTATTGGTGATGCGTTGGTAGAGATACTCAAAGAGTTAAATATAGATATTTTTATTCCCAAAGAGCAACTTTGTTGTGGTGCACCTGCATATTTTACAGGGGCAGAAGATTCTGTAGAGCGCATGACCAAGGCTAATATTGAGTACTTTGAGCGTTTTATGGATGAATGCGATGCGATGTTGATACCAGAGGCTACTTGTTCAGCGATGGTCAAACATGATTGGCAAGTTTTTTTCAAAAATCATGATATGCCTCAGTGGGAAGCCAGAGCCAAAGCAGTAGCTAAAAAAATACATATGGCAACAGAATGGTTAGATAACCATACCAAACTACAACAAATCCTTAAAGATAAGGGTCAAAAATTTGATGAGGTAGTGACATATCATGATCCATGTCATGCTAGAAAAGTACAAGGAATTTATCAAGAACCTCGTAATTTACTTGCAACAAGCTATACCATGGTTGAGATGAGTGACCCTAATAGATGTTGTGGATTTGGTGGGGTAACGATGCAGACAGAAAAGTTTCATTTTGCTGAAGCTGCAGGAAAACCAAAAGCGGCTATGATAGAAGAGACTAAGGCAACGTATGTGAGTGCTGAATGTTCTGCTTGTCGTGTGCAACTTAGCCAAGCACTAAATCATGCTGCGGTTAAAACAGTCTTTAAAAATCCTTTAGAGCTTATTGCCAAAGCCCTGAAGTCATAAATTTTTTTCTAAAGGGATAAGAGAAAAAATATTTTTTCCTTCTTTGTGTTGATATGACAATCTATATCCGAGTTTTTTTAAGATACTAGAGACAATATAAAGCCCCAATCCAAATCCAGAACTTCTTTTTTCTTGTTGGGTAAAAGGTTCAGTAAAGTAAGAGAGTGGTTGTTCTAGCTTGTGCCCATCAGAGATAATTTCTATGTTTTTATGGTTTGTTTGTATGAGAACTGATTTGTTTTTTCCATATTTCAAACCATTATCAAGAAGATTTTTAATGACTAAAATCATTAGTTTTTTATCTGTAATAAGATGTATATCTTCTAAATTTGTTTGGATATTTGATCCTTGATTGAGCAGTAATTCTTGACTCTCTTTTACAAGATCACTTAGCATCACATATTCAAACTGTGGTTCAAAACTTTTTGTGGTAATACGCTCTAGCTCAACCAGTTCGGAAATGAGTTCATTCATACGTTCAAAGGCTCTGACAAGTACTTTTTTGGTACTTTCATCTTCTAGCATCTCTACTGCAATTCGCCCCTTTGTGATAGGTGTCTTGAGTTCATGCATCATATTACGCATAAAAAGATTTTTTGAATTACTTAATTCGTTAATAGAAAGAATGGCATCATCAAAACTTTGTGCAATTTTACCTATCTCATCATCATATTTATAGGTAATTCTTGTTTGCATATCTCCTTTTGCAAAACCTTGTATCTGTTTGTGTAATTGTTTTAAAGGGTAGAGTTTTTTAAGTACAGCAAGATAAATAAGAAGCAAAAGTGCAATAAGAAAAAGTCCAATAGCAATAGCATATTGGAAGTTATAATTCTTTGCTTTATTGTCTTTAAGCATGAGGTTATACCCCATACGTTGTACATAAATATAGTGATTGTCATCTAAAAAGAAAACCCGTACTTTTCCCAAAGATGAGCCACCCGAAAAGATGGTTTTACCATGTATTGCAATCTCTTTTTTTATCTTTTTTTTATCTAGGGGGTTTAAGGGAAGTACCTTTAGGTCTTCATAAATATTTTCAAGTTTTTCTTTGGTGAAATGTCGATCAATATTTGATAAAAAAGTAATAGAGATTAACTTATAGCGTTTAAACTCTTCTATTTTTTGACGGTCTTTATTCCAAGAAAGAAAAAGTAAAAATGTAGCAATTAAAATAATAATAGCTACGGAAAAAAGTGTATGAATAAATGCAGTTACGGATAAATTTTTCATTGACGGTCTGTTAAAAGATAGCCTACCCCACGAATGGGTTTTATATAGATATTTTCTGCATCAATTTTTGCAATTTTTTGGCGTATACGTGAGATAATTACATCTATGTTTTTGATAGAAGAATCATCATCAATGTGTTCACTTTCATACAGTAATTGTTCTCTTGATACAGAACCATTTTTGTGCTGAAAGAGCATAAAAAGTATATCATACTCAGCTGCAGTTAGCTCTAATGATTTGCCTTTAAAACGTATCTCTCTTGCATTGGCATCTACCACAAACAGTGCTTCATTTTTGTCTATTTTTGTTTCTGTGCTATGGGTACGTCTCAAAATGGTTTTGATGCGTGTAACCAACTCACGTGGATCATAAGGCTTTGGCATATAATCATCTGCTCCTCGCTCTAATCCTATGACCTTATCTGTAATATCATCACGTGCAGAGGAGATAATAATAGGAATATTAGAAATTTCTCTTATTTTAGGAATGACTTCTAGTCCATCCATGCCTGGCAAGGTTAAATCTAAAATAATCAAATCAAAATCATGTTGTGTTAAAAGAGAAAGTCCCAGATAAGGATCTTCTGCTCCAATTATTTCCATATTATGTTTTGTAAGATAATTGGTTAAAATAAGTGCAAGTTCTGAGTCATCTTCTATAATCAGTATCTTAATCATGTTTCATCTCCCTTTTTATGAAGTGTATTTATTGTAGATAAATATGTTTAACCACACATTAATCATGGGCTTATTTTTCACTATAGTCTAAATATACTTTGGTGATAGCTATGAGAAAAGAGGTAATTGCTGGTCCTAAAATCATACCCCAAAAACCATAACTACTCATTCCTGCAAAGATAGAAAAGAAAATGACAATAGAGTTAATCTGTAAAGTACTTTTAAATAACTCTTTTTTCATAATATCTATAATCACTGGTTTGATAAAAGTATCTGCAATAATAGAGATAACCACCACAGAATAGGTCGCAATGACAATGGCAGTATGATGATCTATCTGTGTCCATACATACAAAGAGACAGGCACCCATACTATCAAACCACCAATCACTGGTATCAAAGAGGCAAAGCCATAAATAAGACCAAAGAACAAACCATTAAAGCCAAAATATCCCATGATTAGACCAAACAAAAACCCTTCAAAAATGGCTGTGACAATAATAGAATAAAAAACCACTTCCATAGTACCAGCCACTTCACTTATCATTTTGATGCCTTTTTCTTTGGAAACAGGTAAAAGTTTGACAATCATATCAAAAAATTGATTTCTGTAAAAATTGATAAAAAAGTAAAATATCACCATAAAAAGCATATTTTTAACAAAGCCAAGTCCTGCTCCCCCTGCGGCAGTTACATAGTGGGTAGATTGTCGTATATAGTTTGAAATTTGTGTATCGTTTAAGTATTGTTCACTAAGGTTTTTTAAGAAAGGTACGCCATCGATATATGTTTTAACTGTATGAATAGTCTCTGTAATTCCTGCGTTATCCAGTTTGGAAAGATACCCCACACCTATGGTACTTAAGTAAATAATGGGTGCAAATAAAAGTAGAGTAAGCAAGGAGGTAGCTACGGTTGCAGAGAGCCTAGATGAGTGTGTAAGTGAAAATAATTTTTTACTAAAATTAAAGGTTGCCATAGCCAATAAAATAGCTACAGTAATAGAAAGCATAAAAGGCTTATACACACTATATGCCCCAATAATACCCAAGATAAATAAAACAGTAATCATTAAATTGGATTTAGTCATCAAAAAGCCCTTGTTCTAAAGTTGTTAATTTAAAGTGTTCATATGATTTTTGTGTAGCAATCCGTCCACGCGCAGTTCTTTCTATGTATCCATTGGCAATAAGATAAGGCTCTAAAACATCTTCTATGGTTCCTTCATCTTCACTGAGTGCTGCACCTATAGTGCTAAGCCCCATAGGTTTGTTTTTGGCAGATACCAGAAGTTTAAGCAACTGAATATCTTGCTCATCAAAACCGAGGTTGTTTACACCTAATTGGTCGAGTGCATACCGTGCTCTTTCTAGACTAATCTCTTTTTCATCAAGTACCTCAGCAAAATCTCGTACACGTTTGAGCAAACGCAGTGCGATTCTGGGTGTACCACGACTCCGTTTTGCGACTTCAAAACTGGCATCTTTGAGGGCAACTTTTTCTAGTTTGTGTGAAGCTTGTTCTACAATTTTTGCTAACTCTTGGGGGGTATAAAACTGCATTCTAAAATGCATACCAAAGCGTTCACGCAAAGGGTTAGATAACATCCCTGCACGGGTAGTGGCTCCTATGAGTGTAAAACGTGGTAAGTCTATTTTGACTGTTTGTGCTGCTGGACCAGAACCGATAATAATATCTAACCTAAAATCTTCCATAGCAGGATAAAGTATCTCTTCAATAGCAGGACTCATACGATGAATTTCATCAATAAACAAAATATCACCCTCTTCAATGTTGGTAAGCAAAGCTGCTAAATCACCTGCTTTTTCTATCATAGGTGCTGCAGTGGTTTTAATATTGGCTTGCATTTCAGAAGAGATAATATTTGCAATAGTTGTTTTGCCAAGTCCAGGAGGTCCAAAAAACAAAATATGGTCTAAGGCTTCCTCTCTTTTTTTACTGGCCTCTATAAAGACTTTGAGGTTTTTCTTTATCTTCTCTTGACCAATGTACTCATCCCATGAATTAGGACGTAATGTCACTTCATAAGAGATCTCTTCATCAAAACGCTCTATTTCAACTATGCGTTCCATTAATAGGTATATGCCTCACTAGGAAATTCACGTGCTTTGACTTCATTTCGGTAGGCTTCTAATCCTTGGCGAATCTCTTTTGCTCCGTCAAAATACTGCTTAACAAATTTTGGTTTAAATGCTTCAAAAAATCCAAACATATCACTCCATACAAGTACTTGTCCGTCGGTTACATTTCCTGCGCCTATGCCAATGGTTGGTATAGAAACAGCTTTGGTGATGGCTTTGGCTGCTTCTTCTTTGACTCCCTCTATGACAATGGCAAATGCCCCTGCTTCTTCCAATGCCTTTGCATCTTCAATAAGGATTTGGATATCTGCCTTGTCTTTTCCTCGTATTTTGTACCCACCATCACTGCGTAAAAATTGTGGCATCAAGCCAATGTGTCCCAAAACAGCAATGGAGTTTTGTGTTAAAGCTTTTACAATAGGTGCTCTTGCTTTCCCTCCCTCTATTTTTACTGCTTGGGCATTGGTCTCTTGGTAGGCTCTTGTGGCATTGTGTAAGGCATCTTCTATGGTAGAGTAAGAACCAAAGGGCATATCAAGTACAACCAGTGGTAGTTTTGCACCATTGCATACGGCTTGGGTATGATATATCATTTGATCCATCGTGGCTGAGAGTGTATCTTCTTTGCCCAAAAAACTCATATTAAGGCTGTCCCCTACAAGTATCATTTCTACTTCACCATCAAAAAGCTGTGCAAAAAGTGCATCATAGGCTGTAACCATGGTAATAGGTTCAACACCTTTCATCTTGGCAATGGTGGTTAAAGTTACTTTTTTATCTATTTTTGGGGTATGAATACTCATAATATTTCTCTAATCCTCATACAAATCTATATTTTTACTCATTTTATCATATAATGTTGAAACTAAATCTATATCAGATAAAAAGAGTCTTTATTGAAAAAATTAGTCGCCTATATTACCACAGGGTTTCCCTCTTTAGAATTTACTGTTGATGCTGCTTTGGCATTAAAAGAAGCTGGTGTAGATACACTAGAACTTGGTATGCCTTTTTCAGATCCTGTAGCAGATGGTCCTGTGATTGAAGCTGCCAATCTTAAAGCCTTACAAAATGGGTTTAAACTAGAGCATCTTTTTGAGGCTTCTGCACAAATTGCTCCTCATATCGATACACTCTGGATGGGCTATTTTAACCCTTTTTACCATAGAGGTATGGAAACATTTATTCAAAAAGCAAAAGAGAGTGGTGTAGAAGGTTTTATTATTCCTGATTTGCCGTATGAAGAAGCAAAACCGTATAAAAGTATGATTGAAAATGCAGGGCTTAATTTGATTGATTTTATTGCACCTACAGATTCTCATGCGCGCATTAAGCAGATAGTCACAGAGGCTAAAAAGTTTATCTATCTTGTTGCGTATGCAGGGATTACAGGTAGTGGAAAAAGTGAAGTGCTACAACCCATTATTACAGAGATCAAAAAACATACACAAACACCCGTATATGTAGGGTTTGGTGTAGACCAAAATACTGCCAAAGAAAAAGCAGAAGGGGTAGATGGTGTCATTGTGGGTTCAGCCTTTGTAAAAGTACTTCTTGATACACAATTAACCCAAACACAACAAATAACAAACATCGCAAACATCGCCAAAGAGATAAAAGAGAAGATTAACACTTAAATAAATTAGAGTATAATGCTACTATATAACCTTTAGGGGATAAAAATGGAATATTTTGTTTGGAATATTAATCCTACGATTTTAGAATTAGGCCCATTCCAATTACGTTGGTATGGACTTTTGTTTGTAGGCTCCTTCTTTTTGGGGCTTTGGTTACTTCAATGGATTTATAAACGCGAAGGAAAAGACCCAGCAGAACTTGATAATTTACTTATGTATGTACTTGTGGGTACAGTGATTGGTGCAAGATTGATGCATTGTTTTGCTTATGAACCAGAGTATTATCTTTCTCATCCTTTAGAGATATTAAAAGTATGGAAAGGGGGCTTGGCTAGTCATGGTGGGCTCATTGGTGTGATTGCAGCGTTGTATATTTTTGCCAAACGTTACCATCAATCCTTTTGGTGGCTTCTCTCTCGTATGACTATGCCAGGGGCTCTTACGGCAGCTTTTGTGCGTTTTGGTAATCTTTTTAACTCAGAAATACTTGGCTTACCTACAGATAAACCATGGGCTATTGTTTTTGAACGTATCGATATGATACCTAGACACCCTGTGCAACTTTATGAAGCATTTGCATATCTGTTTTTATTTGTGATACTTGTATTTGTTTATCGTAGAGTCTCACCAACATTTGCTACAAAAATACTTCCTGCTATTTTTTTAACCTATATGTTCACAGTGAGATTTTTATTAGAATATACCAAAACACGACAAGCAGACTATACGACTAATTTGCCTTTTAGTACAGGTCAAATGTTGAGTTTGCCTTTAATTTTTTTAGGCATAGGATGGATGATTTGGGCTTTTATAAGTTATAAAAAAAAGAATCAAAATATTGCTATGACACACCCTCATTCTTAAGATGTATCTATGACTAAAGTCATGTCAAAAAAATATGCACTGGGTATAGATATAGGATCCACTACCGTCAAATATGTGGTGTGTGATGAAGCATTTCACATTGTAGCAAAAGCCTATACCGTGCATGATACAAAACAAGCACCTACACTCTTAAGACTCCTTGAAGAACTGGCATATACACATGCTGAGATATATAATGGCATAGATAAGGTTTATATTACAGGTTCTGGAGCATCGCGTATTGCACCTACACTTAATGCACGGTTTGTACAAGAGGTCAATGCTGTGGTCTTGGCTGTAGAGCATCACCATCCTGATGTAAGAGCAGTGATAGAATTGGGTGGACAAGATGCAAAGATTATCCACTTTAAACAGAGCGAAGATGGTAAAAAATCTGTGCTTACTTCTATGAATGACAAGTGTGCTTCTGGTACAGGTGCCACGATAGAAAAATGTACGATGAAAGTAGGAATGGAAGCAAAAGATGTCCAAAAGCTTAAATTTCAAACAGACAAACTTCATCATGTCGCAGCCAAATGTGGAGTGTTTGCTGAAACAGATATTGTAAACTTGGTCAAAACATCTGTCCCAAGTGATGAGATTATGAATTCATTGGCAGATGCGATTGTGATGCAAAACCTTACAGTCCTTACACGTGGTAATACACTGATGCCAAACGTGTTGTTGCTTGGAGGACCAAATACCTATTTGCCTTTTTTGCAAGAGTGTTGGCGTATGCGTATTTCTGAGATATGGGATGAACGAGGGATTGAATATGATAAAAACAATATCAACGCATTGGTCAATGTACCAGAAAATGCACAATACTATGCAGCGTTAGGTGCAGTCATTTTTGGTGAAGGTGAAGCCAACAATGACAAACCGTTTACAGGATTGATACAGCTTAAGACATTGGTAGATACAGGGGGCGCAACACAAAATGATAATAGCGACACTCCCCTTGTAGCAAATCAAGAAGAGCTACAAGCCTTTAAAGAGAAATATGCCATTAAACCCTTTGTGCCACCTATACTTACAAAAAAGACCACGTGTTTTTTAGGTATTGATGGTGGCTCAACCTCTTCTAAAGCTGTAATATGTGATGAAAATGGCGATCTTCTTCTAAAAGTCTATCAACTATCACGAGGGAACCCCATAGAAGATACGTTAGAACTTTTAGAAAAAATTAAAGCAGAAGATCCACATGACTATTATGATATTAAAGGATTAGGCGTGACGGGTTATGCAGCAGATGTGCTTCATGGTGCTTTACATGCTGATGCGAATATCATAGAGACCATTGCACACATGAAATCTGCACAAAAAGTATTTGGAGAGAGTATTAATGTCATTTGCGACATTGGAGGACAAGATATTAAAGTACTCTTTATGGAAAATGGCATGATGAAAAACTTTCGTCTTTCTAACCAGTGTTCTGCAGGAAATGGCACACTACTTCAATCGATGGCAAAACAGTTTGGGGTACCTGTTGAATCATTTGCAGATGTTGCATTTGCAGCCAAACAAGCCCCTAAATTTAACTATGGGTGTGCAGTCTTTTTAGATACAGACAGGGTAAATTTCCAAAAAGAGGGCTACAGCAAAGAGGAGCTTTTTGCAGGTATCTCTAAAGTCTTACCTAAAAATGTATGGCAATATGTTGTACAAGCTCCAAACCTTGCCGCATTTGGTGATCACTTTGTGCTTCAAGGAGGTACACAATACAATCAAGCAGCCCTTAAAGCACAAGTAGATTATATTCTAGCCAATGTACCCCATGCCAAAGTAGATGTGCATCCTCATCCAGGAGAAGCAGGTGCATATGGTGCTGCTATTGAAGCAAAAGAGGTGGTGGCACAGCGTGGGTATGCGACTTTTTGTGGTATGCAAGAAGCATTGCAGATGACCTATACATCAAAAACAGATGAGTCTACTCGTTGTCACTTTTGTAGTATTCAATGTTCACGTACATTTATAGATACACAAACACCAAGTTCTAAATCTGTACGTTATATCGCGGGATTTGCTTGTGAAGAGGGGACTGTAGAGTCACATGAAGCACTTAAAAGCCTCAAAGATTCTCGAAAAGCGTTACAAACACAGATACCAAATCTTGTGAAAAAAGAGGCAACTGAACTCTTTAGGTCTACATACACTTTAGAAAAATCACCTACAGCACAAACAACCATTACTGAACAAGAAGTAAAAGTGACACTTGGAGGATGGGGACCAACATTGCGTAAAATGCTTACAAGAAATTTTAATGTAAGTTCAGCTGAAGATAAAGCCTATAGGCGTAAACTTAAAATTGCTATTCCTAAAGTGCTCAATATCTATTCACTTGCTCCATTTTTACGTACCTATTTAGAAGCATTAGAGATCAGTCCTAACCATATTATTTTTTCTGATTTTTCCAATGAAGATATGTATTTAGAAGGTGCGAAATATGGTTCTGTAGATTCATGTTATCCTGCAAAAGTGGCACAATCTCATGTCTATGCCTTACTTTATGAGAAAAAATTTGCGCGTAAAGCCTTTGAATATCTATGGTTTCCTGCAGTGACAGAATTGCCAGGATATGTGAAGCATACCATGGGACAAACCTCTTGTCCTATTATTGCTGGTACACCCAAAGTAGTCTATTCTGCGTTTACAAAAGAAAAAAATCTTTTTGAAGAAAAAAATATAAAGTATGTGGAAGATGCACTCAATTTTGACAATAAAGCGTTACTTAAAAAGCAACTCTTTGCTACGTGGAAAACATTACTCAAAATCACTGAAGATGAGAGTAATTGGGCAGTAGAACAGGCATGGAAAGCACTTGATAAAAATGATGCAGATATCATGGCTGAAGGACGTGCTATACTAGATGAAGCTGTAGCCAATAATGAAGTAGTCATTTTACTTCTTGGTCGTCCATATCACTCAGATCCAGGGATGAACCATGAAGTATTAGATGAGTTCCAATCTTTAGGCTTTAAAACACTTTCTATGCGTGCTATCCCCAAAGATGAAGCCTATTTATCACAATATTTTGATAAAGAAATTACAGAGGGGTATATCAGTTCAGCCTATGATATTCGTGATGTATGGGCAGAAAATTATTCAACCAACTCTGCACAAAAGGTATGGGCGGCTAAATTTTCTGCACGTCACCCTAATGTTGCTGTACTTGATTTAAGCTCTTTTAAGTGTGGACATGATGCTCCAACCTATGCTATTATTGATAAAATATTGGGAGCTTCGCGTACACCACATTTGACTCTGCATGATATCGATGCAAATAAACCAGGTGGGTCTATTAAAATACGGGTAAAAACCTTTGCTTATACGCTAGAACAATATAAAAAAACCTTAAATGGGGTAGCATTTCAAAGACAAAAAGAGGCTACAAACACAGCAGTAAAACAAAATGCCCAGCCTTTAGAGGAGATATAAGATGAGTATTACATGTAATAGCATTAAAATGACAGATAAAAATGGAGATTTAAATTTTTTAGGGCAAGAGGCTAGGCAATGGAGAGATGTACCAAAAGATCCTATCACCTATGTCTCCAATGAAGAGACAGTTTTTCTTTTTGGGGGACTTACTATTTTACAAGACAAGCTTATACAAAGTGCATTACGCTCTTTGGGTGAAAACTTTATAGCACTGCCTAATCCTGATTTTAAATCTTTTCAAACAGGTAAAGCTTTTGGAAACCGTGGACAGTGTAATCCTACCTATTTTACTGTTGGAAACCTTGTTAAATATTTACAAAATTTACGAGATACAACAGGATTAAGCAACAAAGAGATTGTTGCAAAATATGTTTATGTAACCGCAGGTGGTTGTGGACCTTGTCGTTTTGGAATGTATATAACTGAGTACAAAAAAGCACTGCATGATGCAGGGTTTGATGGATTTCGTATTACCTCTTTTGAGCATGATAAAGGTATTTTCCAAGGAGAGGATGAAGCAAAACAACTGCTTAATTTTAGCCCAAAATTTTTTATTACACTGATTAAAGCTGTTATTATTGGAGATATTATCAATATCTTAGGCTATAGAATGCGTCCTTATGAAATAGAGGCAGGTGCAGTAGATAAAGCGATAGAAGTATGTCGTTTACGTATCTCTCAGGCTTTTGAAGATAAAAAAAATCTTACAAAAACATTGTGGTCTTGTCGTGATATACTCTCAGCAGTAAAGCTCAATCGTCTTCAGCCTAAAGCCAAAGTACTTGTTATGGGTGAGTTTTGGGCAGCGATGACAGAGGGGGACGGGAACTATAATCTTCATAAATTTTTAGAAGCCGAAGGGGCAGAATGTATTCCTCAGCCTATTATGAATCGTCTTATGTTAAGTATTTGGGAAGCAGAACGTAAATTGCAAAAACAAGAAAATTTGACCAAAGAGACTGATAAAAAAATAGATTTTACAAATACGAAAAGTCGTCTATTGCTTGTATTGGCAAAAACAGCAGTAAAAACCTATTTTACTCTCTATGCCAAAGCGATTGGATTACATGCGTATGAAATTCCAAATATGCAGAAGTTAGCAACATTGGCAAAAACATACTATACGCTAGATTGTGAAGGAGGAGAAGGACACTTAGAAGTGGCGCATCTCATCGAATCAGTCAAAGAAAATCTCTCTCATTTAACAATTTCTGTCAAACCTTTTGGATGTATGCCAAGCTCTGCTGTGAGTGATGGTGTGCAGTCACTCGTAACCAACCGTTTCCCCTCGGCCAATTTTTTGAGTATAGAAACCTCAGGCGAAGGTGCTGCAAATTTTTATAGTCGTGTGCAAATGGCTCTATTTAAAGCAAAACAGTCTGCAAAAGAAGAATTTGAAGCCTTAGATATACCCACGCATATACCTGAAAAAGCCCACAACTATTTATACCAACCACACAACAAAAAAACAGGAACTGCTGCTAGAGTGTTGGAGAGTTTAGTTTAAAAATCTTTTGAGAATCCTATTTTTATTTGTTTGGTATCTTCTACATCTTTATTGAAAATACCTTCAATTGTAAAACTGAAATCTAATTTATTGAGTAAAAGAAGATCACTGTTTATGCCTATGGTGGTTTCATTGTATTGTCTGTTTTCCTTTTCTAAATCAAAATCATAATAGGTTTGTTTTGCATAAAGTGTTTCTCTATGCAATGAGAGTGGAAAAGTAAAAAAGTACAAAGGGGTATCAAATGTTTTGTAAAGACTTAGTGCTAGTTTTTTGGCTTCTTTTGCATAAAGTGTTGTGTTGAGTGATGGCATATATAATTGTGCAGATTCATCTTGAATATCAGCATATCCATCGCTGATGCGTATGCCTTTTTCTAATGCTTGATTGGAGGTAGAACTTTTTAGATAAGCTGCATTGAGTCCAATGCGACTTTGCCATCCTATATCTTGTAAAAACGTATAGGAAATACCATAATTATATGCTTTTCTATCTTCAGAGATAAATGCATCAACTTGATTTAGGCTATTTGGAAGCTTACTGTAACCAAACTGTTTTTTATTGGAAAGATTTATACTTAATGTGGTAGGGATTCTGTAAAATGAATCATACTTTTTGATATATTCAAGTTTGACATTCCCCTGCCAATATCCTGTTTGCAAAAAAGGATATTGTGCATACAATCCATAGCCATAATCTCTTTCTTTGGTTGCAAAATCATCACTATGATGTACGCCGTAAGCTGTAACACCATACTCTAAAAGAGACGTGCTATTGCTGTAGGTCAATCCTAAGATTTGTCTATGCTCTTCATAGCTAAGAGACAAAGAGAGTTGGTTTCGCATAAGAGGATCTGCAAAATATGCAGAGCCTTGATACAAAAAGCCATCCTTTTTTGTGTAAAAAGCATTTTGAGAGGTATAAGCATAGTGCAGTTCTCCTAGTGTACTATAGGGTGATGTTTTTAAGGTGGAGTTGCTTTGTAAGAGGTGAGTATAAGAAGTTATGGGTGTATTTTTTTCTTCTAAAGCGTAGTCTGTTTTTACAACATCTGCTAAGGTATTTTCTAAAGAAATACGTCTATATTCATACCCTTTTGCACCTACTGTTGCAACCAAAGCTTTGCTTGAGGTAATAAGTTTTAAATCAAAAACATCATCTCCTTTGGCTACACGTTTGGTATGACTGCCATCATACATATATGCTGTAGATCCATGCTCACTTTTGGCGATAAAATAGATATCTCCTTTAGAATCTACATCACAAACAAAGCCATAATTTCCTTTATAAGCGTAGAGAGGTTTTTTGTTTTTATATAACGTTCTTGTCTTTCCTTTTTGTTTAAAATAATACAAATCTCCTTTAGTACTTACATAGACAGAAGAGTGACTGGTGTCATAAAATGTACCCTCTATAAATATTTTAGGTGATTCTATAGAAGTGCTGATATCAAAATAAACAGCCCTGCCATCGGGGAGTGCTCCTTGGAATATTTTGGAACCACTTTTTACTTTTTGTCTAAGTGTATTGTCATAGAGTCCCATCTCTATTTTACCTGGTGTCGTATGTGCTGTGGTTTGGGTATAGTAGCGATTATCAATTTTGAACACCTTTCCACTACGCCAATTTCCTTTTTTATAAGAGAGTTTTCCTGTGCTTTTGTTGTAACGCATAATTTTGGGAGCACTGCGTAAATCAGAGTGTAATGCCACAATCTCATGGCTATCACTATTCATTGGATTGAGAAGTTGACTTTTAGAGATAAGCGTTCCTTTGGTTTTGTGAAAGTCTTGATGTGTTTGCTTCATATCCTGGGCAAACTCGGAGAGTAAAGTTTCAAAATCTTTACCGAAATATGCTTGATGTATCTTATTGGTAAAAATGGTAAAAAAATGTGATGAGAGAGCCTTAAAATAGCCATTGACCTTTTGTATACCATATTTTTTAACTAAATATTTTTGGAAAAATCCACCTACTAAATAAAATCTTTCTCTATAGGGAAAGATTTGTACAGGGTTATAGACAAGGGCTGGTGTGATTTGATTGGCTTTTGCCAAAGAGACAACAGTAGCAAGTGCATAACCACTATAAAGTCGTCCTCCATTACCAAAACGAGATTCATTCATGACTGCATTGCCTTCAAACATCAAAGAACTCTCTGCTAGATTAGGTAAAGTGAGAAAAGCAATACCCATAACATTAAAAAAGCTATTGCCAAACCATTTGTATAAAAATTTTCTATGTTTTGCTTCTTTGGCATTAAGCTGAAAATTATGAGCACTTTCGTGTAGAGCCAGTGTTTTTAACCAAGAAGGACTTGCAAAATAATCTATAGCTGATGCTCCTGCACCAAAATAGAGCTGAGAATTAAAAGGCAAAGGTGTGGACATACCATTGGCTATTTGATTGTTAAGAGAAGCCAATCCCACATACATGGTGGTATCAAAGCTATAACCAAACTCTTTTTCATACTGTTTCATAATCATACTTTGGTATGTTTTTAACGCAGGTACAATATGTGTATATTCATCTGAATAGACATAGCTTAATTGTGTATCTTTATGTATTTTGTAATTGTCAGGTACAACGACAGACCCCATAAGCATAGACATGAAGAAAAAGAAGATAATGATTATTTGTTTCATAGTATAATTCCCTTATTATTTAATTATATCTTATCTTAAAGTGTAACACAAAAAAATGAGAGAATAATGAGAATGTTTTAGATTTAGTAAATTTTTAGTCTAAAGAGGTGATGCTAAAGTAAAGATGAAAACTATCCCCATTATTTTGTACAGTTTGGTATTTTCATAGATGGAAACCATTTTTTGGTATGTATAAGGTTTATAAGAATACAATCTATTTAAGACTACTGCTCCGTTGTTTGTGTGTTGTTTTATGGATAGGATAATCAAGGATTAAACATGTTATTTGACTTAAACGAAGATACAAAAGTAAATGAAATCTATAAACTTATGGCTCAAACTATCATCCCAAGACCCATTGCATGGGTGGTGACAGAAGATGAGGGTGTGGTAAATATCGCCCCTTTTTCCTATTTTATCGGCTTGTCTTCTGAACCTGCTTCTGTACTTATCTCGGTAGGGCATAAACCTGATGGTACACCAAAAGACACACTAGCTAATATTCGAAAACATCAAAAATGTACGATTTGTATGGTGGAAGAAAAAGATTTGGAAAAAATGCATCTCTCCTCTAAAGGCTTGGTGCATGAAGAGAGTGAAGCGAAGGTATTTAATATCGAGACGATACAGGAGAATACAGATTTTCCTCCCCGTATAGCAACAGCACCTGTGGCATATTATTGTGAACTTAATCAAGAGATAGATTTGGGTGGTGGCAGTACAATACCCTTGATTTTAAATGTCCATAAGATGTTTGTGAATGATGAGGTCATCACAGATCAAGAACGACTGACGATTGCTTTTAATCCTGTAGCGCGCATAGGAAAAAGCTATGCTTTTTTAGGAGATGAGATTGAGGCTCCTATGATACCCTAATGAAAAGTACCGTGTTTTTTATGACTTTACTGCTTCTCACAGCTTGTGAAGAGAAACGAAAACCTGTTATCTTTATGGATACTAATGTGCAACTTCCCATGAGTTGTTTGAAACTAAATCCGTTAGAGAATGAGAAAAAATTTGATGCTACCCTAAAGAAACTTTATACCTTTAAAGGCAATTGCCCTCATCAGCTTACACTCTCTTACAAAAAAGACATTGTCTGCAATAGTGGATACAATGCTTCAGGACAGAGCTTGGGAAAATTTCCTAAAAGTTTTTTGAAATTGGAAGTTAGAAAAGGGTTTACTATGGAGTACAGCTACTACATTGACCTTTTAAATAATGTAGATAGTGACGATGTAGAAGAGGGATTTGCTACGTTGAAAAAAGATATTTTAAATGCATCGGAAGGGAAAAATGAAAAAAGTCATATTGCTAATTATGCTACTTTTAAGTAGTCTATCGGCTAATGAGAATAGAATGCTTTTTTATGGTAATTGTATATCATGCCATGGAGAGATTCGTAAGCCATCTGCACCTCATTTTTCTGAAATAAAAGGGTATTAT
>QNZW01000223.1 GCA_003978375.1 Sulfurovum sp. | reverse complement strand
ATGAAAAAGGTACTGTACTCTCTGTCAATCATGATCCTGGTACATTCCCTACTTATATAGGATATCTATTGTTAGCTATTGGAATGATTTGGTCATTGATTGCACCCAATGGTCGTTTCCAAAAATTACTCAAAGGTGCTAGAAAACTTCAACTGACTACAGCTGGTTTTTTGCTTTTATCATTGTTATGCTTTATGCCACAAAATCTACATGCCGCCTCTCCTAAAATAGATGATGCAACGCTAAAGATGATGCAATAATATGACTTACAACACACCTTAAACTTTGGAAAACTTGCAGTACAAGATCACCAAGGACGTATGAAACCTATGGATACAGTCGCACATGAAGTTATCTCTAAAATAACAGGGCGTTCTAGTTTATATGATATTGAACCCACACAGCTTTTTTTAGGCATGGTCACACGACCAGAAATATATCAAAATATTCCTATGATAAGCTTGGGGAGCAAAACCTATAAACAAACTGCAAAATTGTTAGGATTGCCAGAAGACACAAGATTTGCAAAATTTTCTGATTTTTTTAGAAAATCTGACAGTGGGTATAAAATTTTTGATTTGGTTACCACTGCGAGTCGTAAAAAACCTTTAGAAAAAAGTGTCTTTGATAAAGAACTTATTAAAATTGATGAAAGAGTCAATGTCGCCTTTATGACGTACCAAGGTACACTTATGCGTATTTACGCTGTACCTCATGATAAAAACAACAAATGGGTAGCCCCTATGGATGCGATTAAGACCTTTCAAAAAGCACAGGTCGATGAAGTAAAGATGAGTATTTCTGCCTATTTTCAAATGGTGGAACAAGGACTTAAAACAGGCGATTGGTCAAAAGCCAATTTGGCTCTCAAAGGCATACGAAATTACCAAAAAAAATATGGAGCCTCTGTACTTCCTAGTAAAAATCATATCGATATGGAAATCAAATACAATAAACTAGGACTTTTTTCTAAATTGGTACCTCTTTATTTGATACTTGGATTATTGTTACTTATTTTTGCATTTATCAATGTACTAAAACCCAGTTTTTCTATGAAAATGATTATGCGCTTTGCATGGACACTTTTTGCCATAGGATTTGTGATTCATCTTACAGGACTTGGTATACGCTGGTACATCTCAGGACATGCTCCTTGGTCTAATGCCTATGAATCTATTGTTACCATTGCTGCTGCTACTATGATAGCAGGTATTATCGTGGCTAGACGCTCACCTTTTGCCCTTGCTGCTGCTGCAATATTGGCAGGTATTACTATGGGTGTAGCACATATGAGTTTTGTAAATCCAGAAATTACAAATCTTGTACCGGTATTAAAATCATACTGGCTTATGATACACGTGGCAACCATCATCTCTGGTGATGGATTTTTTGGATTGGGATCGATGCTCTCTCTTTTGGTCTTAATTCTTTATGTAATACGAGGTAAACATGGCAATACAAATATAGATCGTTCCATTAAAGAGCTGACAAATCTCTCAGAGATGGCACTAATTATTGGTCTGATGTTACTCACTATAGGTAACTTTTTAGGTGGTGTATGGGCCAATGAAAGCTGGGGGCGTTACTGGGGTTGGGATTCTAAAGAGACATGGGCAGCTGTGACCATTTTGGTCTATGCAGGTGTGTTACATTTACGTTTTGTGCCTGCACTAAAGTCTAACTTTACGTATAATGTAGCCACGACTTGGGCTTATTTCTCAGTGCTGATGACCTATTTTGGTGTCAACTACTATCTTTCAGGATTGCACTCTTACGCAGCAGGAGATCCTGTGCCTATTCCAATGTGGGTATATTATGGCGTAGCAGGACTCTTTGTTTTGACCCTATTGGCTTCACGAAATAAACATTTGAAATAACTTTTAGATGATTACACCATCTCTTTTGCAAACTTTGCTTTGAGTTTTGCAAGTTTTGGTGGAATCACTGCCATACAGTAGCCCTGTGTAGCATTTTGTCTATAATAATCTTGATGATAGTCTTCTGCAACGTAGTATGACTCCAAAGGCTCTATACTAGTGACTATAGGATTACTATACGCCTCTTGGGCAGCTTCTAGTGAAGCTTGTGCTGCCTCTTTTGTCTCTTCATCTGTATAAAGAATAGTCGAACGATATTGCGTGCCTTTGTCTGCACCTTGTTGGTTTAATGTGGTAGGATCATGTATCACAAAAAAGATATCAAGCAAGGTATCTACGGTAATAATGCTGTCATCATATGTAATTTTAATCACCTCTGCATAGCCTGTCTCTCCTGTACAGATATCTCTATACGTTGGTTGAGTTGTGTGTCCATTCGCATATGCGCTTTCAACATCACTCACTCCTTTGAGTTGTTCAAATACTGCTTCTGTACACCAAAAACATCCACCACCTACGATAAGTTCTTTTTTTGCCATTTTGATTTCCTTATGGTTGAGTATATAAACAAAATCATACAATAGTGTTACTTCAAATGCAACTACACCGCTTGAAATAAAGCACAATTCTAGTATCCATTCGATAAAATAGTACAAAATATTATCAATAAGGTAGAAAATGAAAATAGTAGTTATCCAAGGACCCAATCTTAATATGTTAGGATTGAGAGAAAAAAATATTTATGGACCTATGAAATTAGAAGATATTCATGCACAAATGAAGGCATTTGCAGACCAAAACAAAGTAGAAATAGAATTTTTTCAATCAAATCTTGAGGGTGAATTGATTGATCGTATTCAAGAATCTTTGGGAGATGCAGATGGTATCATCATCAACCCTGCAGCATATACACATACGTCTATTGCTATTCGTGATGCTATTGCTGCAGTACAATTGCCCACATTAGAAGTGCATCTTTCAAATATTTATCAAAGAGAAGAGTTTAGACATACTTCACTTATTGCACCTGTATGTGCAGGACAAATTTCTGGTATGGGACCCTTTGGTTACCACTTAGCTATGATTGGTATGACCCAAATACTTTCAGAAATTTCTGCCATAAAAGATGCAAAAGCAAAACAAGAAAAATAATATTTAAACGCAATTAGGCTTTTAGGAACACCATGAACTATATGCTCAAAAATGAAAATGCTATCTATTACGAATGTGCCTACTCTTGTGACAATGCACTCTATTTACGTTTGGGATCTGAAGCATTTTTTATTACTGATGGGCGTTACATGATTGATGCAAAAACATATGTAAAGAATGCAAATGTAGTCATTGCGACTGATTTATATGCCCAAGCACTTAAGATTCTTAAAAAGACCAAGATTAAAAAAATAATTTTTGATCCTAAAGAGTGGAGTGTTTTTGGGTTTGAACGTATGCGTCAAAAATCTAAAATCGACTTTATTCCTCAAGTTGATTTTTCACATAAAAAACGTATCATCAAATCAGATGAAGAGTTAAAAATAATGGCAAAAGCTGCAAAACTTGGTGCAAAAGCTTTCAAACATCTTGCCAAAGAATTTCGCAAACATGGGTTTGGAAAAGATGAATATACACTCACGCATTTTGCCAAAGGTGTATTAGGTGACTTTGGAAAGTACGACCTTAGTTTTGATCCCATTGTGGCTATCAATAAAAATGCGGCCAAACCTCATGCAATGCCTACTGTGACTACATTGAAAAAAAATGATTTACTTTTGGTAGATGCAGGACTCAAATATAAACGCTATTGTTCAGACCGAACGCGTACAGTACAAGCAGATAAACATTTTATGTTTAGCACCCATCAAAAATTTAAACACAAAAACATACAAAAAGCATATGATACTGTGCTTAAAGCTCATGACAATGCCATTAGCAAAGCACGTTCAGGCATGAAAGCTAAAAAAATAGATGCTTTTACCAGAGATATTATCAGCAAAGCAGGATTTGAAAAATATTATGTGCATAGTACAGGACATGGAGTAGGGTTAGATATTCATGAGATGCCCTATATTTCAACTAAATCAAATACGGTGATTGAAGACGGTATGGTTTTTACCATCGAACCAGGGATTTATCTTCCAGATACCTTTGGTATACGTATTGAAGATATGGTAGCTATGGTCGATGGGAAAGCAAAAATATTGTGAGATAAATAGTGTATGTTAAGAAAAAAAAAGATAAATAAAGACTATACATTGCTTTTTACCCCACATTTTCCCTATAATACATTACCTAAAAGTAGTAATAAGAGGGCACTTTTAGGTATCGGAGGTAATATGGGTGATGTGGTACGACGTTTTGAGCATCTATTTTGGTACTTAAAACGTGCTGCATTTATACACGTGCAGGAAACCACACCCATATTAAAAAACCCACCGTTTGGATATAAAGAACAAGATGATTTTTATAATGCTGTGTTATTCATAGAAACACCGCTTACTCCAAAGAGGTTATTATCGTATGTGTTACGTATAGAAAGGTTATTTGGGCGAAAACGTTCATTTAAAGATGCTCCACGTACCTTAGATATAGATATACTATTTTATGAAAATGTGTCAATGGATACAAAACAGTTAACACTTCCTCATCCTGAATGGAAAAATAGAAGTTCAGTTTTAATTCCATTGGCTTATATTTCTCCAGAAAAACGACGTTTTTTTAGAAAAGAAATGATGAGAAAAGGTAAAATTGATGATTGAAGAAACATTTGTAGCCTCAGATCCAAAGAGTGCATACGAATTAGCTGTTGAAAAATATGGAACAAATATATCGTTGGTCTCTGCTAAGCAAGTACTGTATGATGGAATATTACGTTCTGAAGTGATTGTTTCTATCGATGAGAATGAAATATTGCTTTTAGAAGACACGTCTGATGAAACAGAAATCACAGAAGTAGCAAGTGAAGAAGAGATACTACTTTCAGAACTAGAAGAGATTAAAGAAGAACTTTTTTTAATGAAGGACGATATGTACAAAGAGCTCCAAGAAGATAATCCTCATATTGCCAAAGTAAAAGCACTGTTTATCAAAAAAGGTATCTCAGCAGCATGGCTAGAGGGTATGTTTCAATCATTGTCCGATTCTAAAATTGTAGAAGATGAATCTCTATTGGTAGCCTATATTTTAGAAGAGATAGATGATATATTGCAGATACAAAAAGAGGATTTGTCTTCTCCTAAAATAATGATGCTCGTAGGTCCCACAGGTGTTGGCAAAACAACAACCATTGCAAAACTAGCTGCACGGTATGCCTATTTGTTGGACAGACCTTATAAAGTAGCGTTGATTAATTTAGATACCTTTAAAGTAGGGGCGATAGAGCAATTAGAACATTATGCTGATATTATGCAAATAGAGCATATCGCTGTGCATGATGCCACAGAATTTCGTGATACCTTAGAACATTTAAAGGGATATGATGTCGTACTTGTAGATACTGCGGGTATGTCTCCGTATGATATGCAAAAATTTATCAAAACAGTAGAATTTCTTACAGCAGATACAAAAAGAGAGATAGAAGTAAATTTAGTGCTCTCTGCTACAGTAAAATATGAAGATATGGAAGATATTTACCAAAATTTTTCATTTTTAAATTTACATTCACTAATTATCTCTAAATTTGATGAGACTAAACATTTGGGCACTTTGCTTAATTTTATGTTACTTTATCATCTTCCTATGAGTTATTTTTCAATGGGACAAGAGGTACCTGATGATTTAAGATTGGCTGATAAGGAGTATCTTTTAGAACATTTCATTGGAGATATCGATGAAGGATAAAACAACCCAAGCCATCGCATTGGAAAAAATGATGCAAGCGTGTAAGCCTCATTTTGAATATGAATTGGCTTTACCCTTTTTTGAAATAAAAAATACAAACTTACAATCACTTACAAAAGACGATGTACTATTGTTGGGGCTAGATACATTGCAATGTAACCTTTTGTATGAAAATAAAATCTATGCCAATGTCGTATTGTATCAAGAAAAATTTGAGATTACAAACATATATAAAACTCCCATAAATAAGTATAATACTAAAAAATATGATACATTAAAATGTTCTTTTGGCACCTTCAAAAAAAACAAACTAAAAGTTGGGAATAGACTCAATTTGGAAACGCTTAATTTAAAAGAGGTAACCCTATTTTTAAACCATGAAAATATAGCACAAGGGTCATTGGTCAATGTGGACAATACCATTGCTATACAAATTAATAAGGTCAATCGATATGCGTAAAAAAGTACTCGTAGGTATGAGTGGAGGTGTTGACTCTACGGTCACAGCTATATTACTTCAAAAAGAGGGTTATGAAGTAGAGGGTGTTTACATGAAACTCCATGATAAACCTGGATACCATGAAGACAATTTTACCAAAGTGAAAAGGGTAGCAGACTACTTACATATAAAAGTACATTTTCATGATCTCTCTTTGGCATTTAAAGAAGAGGTTTATGATTATTTTGTAGAGAGTTACAAAGAGGGACTTACCCCTAACCCTTGTGTGATGTGCAACCGTACTATTAAGTTTGGCAAAATGATAGAATTTGCAGATACTATAGGTGCTGAGTTTGTTGCAACTGGACACTATATACACTGCGATGGAACGTTTATCTATAAAGCAAAAGATGCCAACAAAGATCAAAGTTATTTTTTATGTGAAGTAAAAAAAGAGGTATTACCTAGACTTATTTTTCCTCTAGGTTCATGGGTGAAAGAAGATGTAAAAGCATACGCAGCCAATATAGAAGTACTAAAAGATTTTGCAACCCAAAAGGAGAGTTCTGAAATCTGTTTTGTAGAAAACAGTTATGATGAAGTTCTTGCACGTCACATGAATATAGATATGCCAGGAGAAACCATAGATGAAGAGGGGAATGTGGTGGGTACACACAAAGGCTATATGCACTATACCATAGGGAAAAGAAGAGGTTTTTTTGTCAATGGTGCACATGATCCACATTTTGTTCTTGCTATTAAACCCCAAGACAATCAAATCGTCGTAGGCACCAAAGAACAATTAGAAGAACACTCTTTTGAAATAAAGCAGATAAATCTATTTAAAGACATCACTGAGTTTGATTGTCATGTGAAAGTACGTTACCGAACACAAGCTGTACCTTGTCATATCAAGATACATAACGACAGAGCAACTGTCACCCTTAAAGAGAGTGTTTTTGGACTCGCAAAAGGGCAAATAGCAGCCTTTTATGAAGAAGATAAACTACTTGGTGGTGGAGTTATTTGTTAAGTCAATACTCGTGCATTTAGAAAAAATAGCCCAAGCCAAATCCAAATTAATGTTAGAACATCCCTATATTGGCTCAGTTGCAACTGCATTAAAACTAGAAAACAATGCCCAAAAAGCACTAACATTTTTTAGTGATGGTATCTCTTTGTATTATAATGGTGAATATTTTGATACGGCTTCTGTAGAAGAGATAACCTTTGCTTTGGCAAATGGTGCTATGCATTCACTGTTTAAGCATGACAAACGCCTAGATAAAAAAGTCACACACGTTTGGCAAGCTGCTACTGATTTGGTTGTTAATCATATACTGGTACAAAATGGCTTTACGCTGCCTCCTTATGCCTACTTTGATGAACGATTTAAGGCTATGTATGCCGAAGAAATATATGATATTTTAAAAGATGAAATGAACATGAGTCCTGATCCAAATGATGAGGAGGCAGAAGAGGCATCACAACAAACACAAGAGAACAAAGTAGAAACATATACTGACAAAACCCAAGCCACATTAGAGGAGTACTTTGAACAGATATTTCAAAAATATAAACATCAAGGAGAATTGCCTAAAGATTTGCAATTTCTTGTGCCTGAGTATTTTTCTAATACGTTAGATTGGAAAGATCTTTTACACCAATATATTGCTGTATATGCAAAAAGTACCTATAGCTTTATGCCTCCACATATGAAATATCTGTATAGAGGTATCTATTTGCCTAGTTTGAGTTCAAATCTCTTACGTATTGTCATTGCAATAGATACTTCAGGATCTATAGATGAAACACTTTTAGCCACATTTTTAGCTGAAGTACATAGTATCATGCAAATCTATACAAACTATGAGATAGAGCTCATTACAGCAGATGCCAAGATACAATCACATAAGACTTTTTTCCCAGGTGAAATGTTTGATTATATACTTAGTGGAGGAGGGGGTACAGATTTTCGTCCTGTTTTTCATTATATAGATGAAAATCTAAACTATCCTACACTCTTACTCTATTTTACTGATGGAGAAGGCACTTTTCCCCTCCATCTGCCCCATTATGATGTATTATGGGTTATGCCTAAGCATAATGATGTACCTTTTGGTGAAGTGCTTGTCTTATAATTAATTTTATTTGCTATAATAATATGAATAAACCCAATAAGGATGAATCGTGCAAAAAGAGCCGATGTTAGAAGTAACCTATAAAAAATTAAGTGAAGAATTAGAGCAGTTAAAGACACATGAACGTGGAATTATTGCCAAAATCATCGATGAAGCCAGAGAACTTGGAGATTTGAAAGAGAACGCAGAGTACCACGCAGCAAAAGATAAGCAAGGGCTTATGGAGGCACGTATTGCAGAACTTACAGACCTTGTTGGACGTGCACAAGTAGTTGACCCTTCCTCATTGGCACATAACCGTATCAGTTTTGGTTCTACAATTGAACTAATAGATCAAACGACTGATGAAGAGATTACCTACACCATTGTAGGGGGGCAAGAATCTAATCCAAGTCAAGGACTTATCTCTTTTCAATCGCCTATGGCAAAAGCACTTTTAGGTAAAGAAGAGGGAGACGAAGTCTCTTTGACATTGCCCTCTGGCAAAAAAACATATGATATAGAATCTGTCTCATATGTTGATATCAAACTATAGCATCAGGTAGGCATTATGATAAAAGTAGGTATTGTAGGGGCCAGTGGATACACAGGCTTAGAGCTAATAAAAATGCTCATTTCTCATAGTGGATTTACTTTGACTTATTTGGCAACAACACAAGGAGATATTAGTGTAGAAGCCTTGCATCCCTCTTTGGTTGATGTTGTCTCTTTGCCTGTAGAAAAAGCAGATGCCAATAAAGTAGCAAAACATTGTGAACTTGTATTTTTAGCATTGCCGCATCAAGCATCTATGGGGTTTGCTAAACATCTTTTAGACAAGGGAGTTAAAGTCGTAGACCTCTCAGCTGACTACCGCTTGACATTGGACACATATGAAGCAAATTATTGTCCACATGAAGACAAAGCACATCTCGATGATGCTGTCTATGGCTTAATAGAGTATTATCGTGAAGCACTCAAAAAGACAAACTTAACAGCGAGTCCAGGGTGCTATCCTACTGCAACACTGCTTGGTATATTGCCTTTTATACCCTATTTGGATACCACAGCACCTTTGTTTGTCGATGCAAAATCAGGCGTAAGTGGTGCAGGGAAAAAACTCTCAGAGATCAATAACTTTGTGCATATCAATGATAATATTTTTGCTTACAATCCATTAAAACATCGTCACGCTCCTGAGATTGCAGAAAAGATAGAAAAATTAAATGATGTAAAAATGAAGATACATTTTGTACCACACCTTATTCCTGCTACACGTGGGGAATTGGTCTCAGTCTATGGTGTACTAAAAGAAGATATTGATCCTTTAGCCATACTCAAAGCACACTATAAAAATGATCCATTTATTCGTATACGTGAAACACCTGTAGACATTAAAAGTACAGCAGGTACCCATTTTTGTGATATCTATGCTACAAGTAATGATAACGCTTTATTTGTAAGCTCTGCAATCGATAACCTATTACGTGGTGCCAGTTCACAGGCCTTGGCTGCTGCCAATTTGATGTGTGGCTATGATGAAGGCATGGGATTGCCAGTGATTCCTTATATGCCGTAATCCAATTTTTTTAGATACAAAAAAGATGCATAAAAAATGTATTTTATAAAAGGAAGTATAAATAGCCATGATTCAAATCAAAGAAAATGCTCTGTTTATTGCAGATTCTCACTATCCTCATCATGGTGATGCTTTTTTAGTACTATTACAAAAGCTAGAAAAAAAAGAAATTCACACTTCTCAGCTTTTCCTTTTGGGTGATAATTTTGATTTGCTTTTTGGATACAATGATTATATTCAAACCTTTTCACATGAAGCCATTACTTTACTCCAAACACTGTCAGAGAAAATGGAGATACATTACTTTGAAGGCAACCATGATTTTTGTTTAAAACCACTATTTCCAAAAATACATGTATATGCTAGAGAAGATCAACCTAAACTATTTGGATTGGAGAATAAAACAGTGGCTATCTCCCACGGAGACAAATACGTAACAGGATTTGGATATGATTTATATTGTAAAATATTAAGAAACAAATTAACACTGACTTTACTGAAACCATTTCAAAAAATCATTATAGATGATCGTATGAAAAAACTCTCACATAAGCATATTTGCCATACCTTCGAAGGATTTGAAAAACGTGTACAAAAGATACTTGCACACTATCAATCAGCAGATATGGTTATAGAAGGACATTTTCATCAATCTAAAATCATAGGAAAATATATCTCTTTGCCTTCACAAGCATGTCAAAATATGATAGCTGTGGCACAAGAGGGTCGTATTGTTTTTAAAAGTCTCTAATTGTTTATTTTTTGATTTAATAATTTATCGGTATAAAAACTTCCAAATGGTATCAGTGACAATACAGAATAAAGCATCACTTCTTTCCAAGTCAATGCAGCTTCTTTTTTGGCTTCCATAATTTGGTAGATAAAAGCAAAAACAAGCAAACCATGTATCATACCAGCAATTTTAGTGGCTATAGGGTATCCAAATTGATATTTTAAAGGCATAGCAATAAAGAGTAAAATAATATAAGAAATCCCCTCAATTTTATTGATTAATTTAAATTTTTTTAATTCAGACATATTATCTCCTAATAATTTTAGGAAGTATAACAGAAGATGTTTAATCCCAAATTACAACCTAGGGATTATCATTCTTTTCATATATTTCAAGTCGTTCTAATTTATTAAAATGTATTAAGTTGTGTTGTACAAATTTAGTTGCTAAAAATACGGTAACTGGTAATGAAAGATACCAAATAATTTCTCCTAGATATTCCATGTTTACTCCTTAATAATGATGTGAATCTGATTTTATTTCTTCTATAGTCATTTTCTTTTTATCCATAGCTCTCCATACAAAAAAGATGTAGCCTATTACGATAGGTACAAGTAATGAAACTATACTCATAATAAATAAAGTATAGTAACTTCCAGAACTATTTTTAATACTAAGAGAACTTTGCAAATCAGCCAATGAAGGATAATATATTGTATGATTAATGCCAAGTATAAATAACAATAAAGTGAATGTAAGTATTGTACCTAATCCACTAAACCATATGGCACGTCTATTCAATTTAAATAAAGCACTGTAGATACCAAAAAGTAAAATTACTATACCCAATACTAAAATTACAGCCAACTGAGGATACTGCATAAAATTATGTAAAAGCTTCATACTTTCAGTATGAACTATAGAAGTATGCTCATCATAACTGTAGCCTATTTGAAAAAGCATACTCCCCATAACATATAAAAAAAGTGGAAAAAACATCATTGTGTTTTGTTTCAATGTATATAACGTCCTTTGTTCTAATGCTTTATTGTCTAAATGATTATAAAGATAAAGACTTCCCTGCATACGTGAAAGAAAAACCAACATAAATCCAAAAGCAATATTAAATGGTACAAGTAAAGCTTCTAATCCATAACTTGTCTTTGTCCAGTGTGATAAATTCATCTCATTAACTATAAAATTTCCTCCACTATAAAGTGTACCCAAAGCAATACCTAAAAGGAAAATACCTACACTTCCATTGATAAAAAGTAACCTTTCATAAAAATATGTTCCAAAAAAATTATTAGGTTTTTTACGATATTCATAGGAAACTGCCTGAATAATAAAACAAAAAAGAATTGACATCCATAGATAATAAGCACCACCAAAACTAACAGCATAAAAGAGAGGAAATGCAGCAAACAAAGCTCCACCAAACATAACCAATGACGTAAAAGTAAGTTCCCATTTTCGTCCTAAAGAGTTAATAATAAGGTCTCTTTCTGCTTCTGTTTTACCTAAAGTATATAAGAGGGTTTGTCCTCCTTGTACAAAGGTCATAAAGACAAATAGTGCACCAATAACACTTACCAATAACCACCAGTATATTTGTAATGCATTTAGCGAAATTGTTTCCATCATTAATGTGCCTCCGGTCCAATTTTTATTTGTGTAAGCATAATTTTAACTTCTGCTATCAGCAATCCTGTAAAAAGAATGGTAAAGAGCCAAAATGTAACCATAACAGAATTACTTGCTATATTTGATGCCGCCATCCCAACAGGAAGTAAATCTTGTATTGCCCATGGTTGTCTACCCACTTCTGCTACTATCCATCCACATTCTTGTGCGACATAAGCAAGTGGAATACTCCAAAGTGCCAGATAAAGAATCCATCGTTTGTTCTCTATTTCGTTAATCATGGCAAAATAAAGTACAAGAATAAAAAGAATAAGAAACCATGTACCAAGTCCTACCATTGTATGAAAACTGTAAAATGTAAGTGCCACATTAGGTACAGCATCTTTAGGTGTCTTAAGATAACCATATCCCAAATAATGCTCATGAGCTCTAAAGGTACGAAGTGCTTCTTTTGCTTTAGATACATTTCCTTCTTTTTTAAATTTTTTATACAATGTTAATGCATTGACTGCTATCTGACCCTCTTTCATTTTTTGACTAACACTTATCAGATTATGTTCTTTATTGCCATATATAAGATCTTCGATACCAGGTACAAAAGCATTTAACGAATGGTATCCTAAAAAAGAGAGAGCATTTGGTATTTCAAAAGAAAATAAAAATGTTTTATTTTTATCACCAATTTTTTTTTCTTTATTAAGTATGCCAATAGCAATAATTCCCGCACGTTCTTCACCCTTATAAAGACCTTCCATGGCTGCCAGTTTCATAGGTTGCTTTTGTGCAACTTCAAACGCTGATTCATCTCCAGATATTAACATATAAAAGGAGCTGATGAGCCCAAATGATGCAGCCACAATAATACTACGTTTGGCAAACATTATATCTCGTCGTTTTATGAGATACCATGCACTAACACCTATGACAAAAACAGAGGCAAGAACATAACCACTACTAATCGTATGTAAAAATTTATTGACTGCCATAGGGTTAAAAAAAACTTCTGAAAAATTATGCATCTCATTACGTGCAGTATTAGGGTTAAATGTCATACCTATTGGATGTTGCATCCATCCATTAGCTACAAGTATCCATAATGCTGAAAGATTTGATCCAATAGCTACAAACCAAGTAGAGAGTAGATGCATTTTTTTACTTACTTTTTCCCATCCAAAGAACATCATTGCAAAAAAAGTTGACTCCATAAAAAATGCCATCAATCCTTCTATAGCAAGTGGTGCACCAAAAATATCTCCTACTATCCAAGAATAATTTGACCAATTTGTACCAAATTCAAACTCCATAATAATACCTGTTGCTAAACCTATGGCAAAGTTAATTGCTAAAATAGTCATCCAAAATTGTGTGGTTTGTTTCCACCAAATATCTTCTGTTTTTACATAAATAGTTTCCATGATAGCAATAATAAAGGTAAGTCCCAAAGTCAAAGGGACAAAAAGCCAATGATACAGAGCAGTTAATGCAAATTGTGCACGAGACCAATCTATGAGTAAGTCAGTATGTTCCATTTATTTCTCCTTATGATGCATAAGTTGTTCCAAAACAAAAGCACTACGTTGTGCATCAGTATCAAATTTGGTTTTTAAAATATCAGGAAAAAATATCCATTTAATGATAACAAAAAGTATAAAAACTTTAACTATTATAAGTAACCAAAGTTTTTTTCCTATTTTCATACGCTTAAAACCTTCATAATAAAAATTGTAAATTTGTTTTAATCCATACATTTAAATGCCTTATTTTGAACATATGTCATAAATATATCACTTTTTTGGTCATATGTCAAGTATTTATTTTTTTATGTTATACTCATTATATGGGACGTGATAAATTAAAACGGAAATTAAATTTTAAACCAAAGTGCACTTCTTTTGGTTCATTAAGTTGTAAAAGTGAAGATACCATCCATCTATTGCATGAAGAGATGGAGGCACTTTATCTTATGGACAATCAAGGACTTTATCAAGTAGATGCAGCACTACAAATGGAAGTCTCACGTACAACATTTGCACGTATTATTAAAAGTGCAAGAGAAAAAGTAAGTATGATGCTCATTACAGGTGCAAATCTTACAATTGAAGATAAGAAAAATGGATATACTGTAATGTTATCAAGTATGCAAGACACAATCTTAGAACTTGGTAAACCTGATGCACCATTTTTAATGATATATCATATTCAAGAAAATGAAATTGTTGATAAACAAATATTAAAAAATCCCGTTATCACGGAAAATAAAAGACCTGGACAAGTACTACCTTCATTATGTAATGAATATCAGGTAAACTTTTTTGTGGCTACAAGTATTGGTATAGGATTTAAAAGTGCATTACTTTCTAAAGGTATTTATGCACAGAATAAAAAAGTATTTTTAGAAAAAGATATTTTAACTCTAGCTCAAACGATATAAAATGTATAGCTTTTATTAAAAGCTATACAATGATGCAGCTCCTTGGCATATATTTTAATAAATTATGCCAAGTAATCTTGTAATGCTTTGGGTGCTAAACAACCATCAGCATTTTTGAGTTCTCTAATCGCCAATGCTGTGGCTTTGGCAGCAGCGAGTGTGGTGAAGTAAGCCACATGGTTTGCTAGTACAGATTGTCTGATACTTCTTGCATCTGTTTTGCTTCCTGCATTGTCTGAAGTATTAATTGCAATGGCTATCTCTTCATTCCTAATCATATCATCAATATTAGGACGACCTTCAGATATTTTAAGCACTTTTGTCGAAGTCACACCAGAGGCCTCAAGTGCTGCATGTGTACCAGCTGTTGCTACAATATCAAACCCAAGGTCTGTAAACATTTTACCTATTTCCCCTGCATGAGGTTTGTCTGATTCTGTAAGTGATAAGAAAAGTTTGCCTTCGAGTGGAATATTGTTTTTACTTGCAAATTGAGATTTGGCAAAACTCATTCCGAAGTTATCACTAATACCCATCACTTCTCCTGTAGATTTCATCTCTGGTCCCAAAATAAGGTCTGAGCCTGGAAGTTTATTGAAAGGGAATACCGCCTCTTTTACAGCAACATGATTTTTAAGTATTGGTTCCATGATTTTTTTATCGAAATTTACTACCCCAAAGGTATCATAAAATTTCAATGCTTCTTTTAAATCACCTTGTATCATCACTCGCGTAGCAACTTTAGCCAAAGGTACGCCTGTGGCTTTACTGACAAATGGTACTGTACGCGATGCTCTAGGATTGACTTCTATAAGATAAATCTCTCCTTTGTGTATGGCATATTGAATATTCATAAGTCCTACAACCCCAAGACCCAATGCAATTTTGGCTGTTTGTTCTTTGACTTCATCTTGAAGTTGGGTTGAGATACTTACAGGAGGCAAAGAACAAGCCGAATCACCAGAATGAATACCTGCTTCTTCTATGTGTTGCATCACCGAACCAATGTAGACATCTTTTCCATCACAAATAGCATCTACATCAAGCTCAATTGCATTGTCTAAAAATTTATCAATGAGCACAGGTGCATCGTGAGAGACACTCACGGCTTCATCCATATATTGTTTAAGCTCTTCATCTGAATAGACTGTTTTCATGCCCCGTCCACCTAGTACAAAAGAAGGACGTACCAGCACAGGGTACCCTATACGATTTGCCACAACAATAGCTTCTTCTTTTGCAAATACTGTACCATTGTCTGGTTGCTTAAGACCTAACTCTTCAATAAAGGTAGAAAAGAGTTCTCTATCTTCTGCAAGGTCAATCACTTTTGCCGTGGTACCAGAGATCTTGGCTCCAATAGCTGTAAGATTTTTAGCCAATTTAAGTGGTGTCTGTCCACCAAAATGCACTATCACTCCATCAGGTTTTTCAAGTTCAATCACACTTCTTACATGTTCAAAATCAATAGGTTCAAAATAGAGCACATCTGAAGTATCGTAGTCGGTGGAGACTGTCTCAGGGTTACAATTATACATAATAGACTTCACACCCATATCTTCAAGAGCAAAAGCAGCATGCACACAGCAATAGTCAAATTCTATACCTTGACCAATACGGTTAGGGCCACCACCAATAACCAATACTTTTTTATCTTTAGATTCACTCGTTTTGCTTTGTGGAAGTTTTGTAATATTGGTACTAGAATAGAGGTAGGGAGTGAGTGCTTTAAACTCTGCTGCACAGGTATCTACTTCATTATATTCAAGCATAATACCCATCTTTTCTCTTGCTGTGTAAATATCATTTTCAGAAAGACTTAAACCCTCTTTTTTATTAATCACTTTGGCTATCATAGCATCTGAAAAACCTTCAGATTTTACTTGACGTAACCGTGTCTCATCAGAAAGTAGGGCGATATCCATCTCTTTTTCACGGAGTGCTAGTTCTTCTAGCTGATAAAGAAACCATCTGTCTATTTTAGACAAATCAAAAATAGCATCTACACTCATACCACGTCTAAGTCCTTCAAAGACATAAAGCATACGAGCCTCATTGGGGCGACGTATTTCACGTACAAGCGTCTCACCATCACATGCAATTGCATCAAACCCTACCAATCCAGTCTCCAATGAACACAAGGCTTTTTGAAATGACTCTTTAAACGTACGTCCTATTGCCATCGCTTCACCTACAGACTTCATCGCTGTTGTAAGGGTTGAGTTGGCAAGTGGAAACTTCTCAAACGTAAATCGTGGCAATTTGGTCACAATATAATCAATCACTGGTTCGAAAGATGCAGGTGTACCTGTAATATCATTGGTAATTTCATCCAATGTATACCCCACAGCAAGAAGTGTAGCCACCTTAGCAATAGGATAGCCCGTTGCCTTAGAAGCCAGTGCTGAAGAACGGCTAACCCTTGGATTCATCTCAATAACAATCATACGACCTGTATCAGGGTTGATAGAAAATTGTACGTTAGACCCACCTGTATCTACACCTACTTCACGTAAAATTTTAAAAGAAGCATCTCTCATATGTTGATACTCTTTGTCTGTAAGGGTCAGGGCAGGAGCAATCGTAATACTGTCACCTGTATGCACCCCCATAGGGTCAAAATTCTCAATAGAACATACGATAATGCAATTGTCTGCTTTGTCACGTATAACTTCCATCTCATACTCTTTCCAACCAAGCAGTGACTCTTCTATAAGAATTTCTGAAATAGGACTCGCTTCAAGTCCACCACGTACAATTTCTTTGTATTCATCCATATTGTAAGCCACACCAGAGCCACCTCCAGCCATGGTAAATGAAGCCCTAATAATCAATGGAAAACCAATAGTTTTAGCTGCATCTAAAGCCTCATCCATGCTATAGGCATATTGAGAGATAGGTAAATCCATACCTATTTTAATCATCGCTTCTTTAAACTCTTGACGATCTTCACCTTTTTTGATTGCCGCAGGATTTGCACCTAAAAACTCTACATCATGCAACATACCAGCCTCATACATATCCATAGCAACATTAAGGGCTGTCTGTCCACCCATAGTAGGGAGTAGGGCATCTACTTTTTCTTGTTTAATGATTTTAGAAATGACCTCAGGTGTGATAGGCTCTATGTAGGTTCTATCTGCAAATTCAGGATCTGTCATAATCGTTGCAGGATTAGAATTGATAAGTATGACTCTGTAGCCTAACTCTTTAAGTGTTTTGGCTGCTTGTGTACCAGAATAGTCAAATTCACAAGCTTGTCCAATGACAATAGGGCCAGAACCGATAAGTAAAATAGTGTTGATGTCCGTGCGTTTTGGCATAAAGAATACCCTTGAATTTTAGTTGAGTATTATACAATGAAGAGGCAAAAATTGCCCTTAAAAAGGGCAATAATCCTATACCTAAAAAAGATCTATACTTTTGGTTTTAGACTTTTTCTTTATTCTTTTGGTTCTTTTTCTTTTACTATGTTTCTTTTTTGTACGCTTTTTCTTTATTTTTTTTGGTTTTCGTACTTCTTCTACAGTTTTTTCTACAGGCTCCTGTGGATCCACAACATCCTCTTGAGTTTGATCAATACGAGATGGGATACTCGAAATAGTAGACTTAATATTTTTAATAGGTTTTAATATACTTGCATTACTGTCTTTTTTATGAAAGGTTTTTAAAAGTGTTTTGTTGGTATCAAAACCTTCAAGCAACGTTGGTTTTGCACTATTGATTAGAAAAAATACTTTAGGATGATAAATATCACTATAGGTTTTAATATGGGCAATCTTATAAGAACTTTGTACTTCAACTTTTGTGACTATACCTACAGGAATACCTGCAAAAAATATATTATCTAAACCCGAAGTAATCACCCTGTCATCTTTTTTTATTTTATGCCATTTTGGTATAAATTTGACTACCATTTCATTGGTATGTACCCCTATAGCAATGCCTGGTGCATGTTTTTCTCCTAAAAAAACAGAAAAACGACATTTACTATCTGAAGTAAGATATCCATAAAGCTGATTGTTATGTATTTGGGCAATACCTGCAACAACTTGATTTTGGATAAGTCCATAAAGCTTATCTTTTTTAATATCTTTTGGTTTTGTGAGAATAATTTGAGAAAAACTATTTAGTTTGACATACGAAATAGTCTCTGTAATAGAAATGTTTTCTAAAGGAAGCCTATTTAATGTGGGAATAAGCGTATAGATATTTTGAATTTGTTTTATATAATGTGTTTGTTCTAACAGTTGTTTACGTAAAATACGGTTTTCATGGCTTAATTTTTCAATAGATTCTTGTTGGAAAATATAGCTTTTGCTTTTATCTTCTAGATTTTGTGTAAAATTTTTATAGTTTTGTTTAATAGGGTTAATAATACCCAAAAGCATATCTGTGATATGCTCATTATTTCTAGTAAGTA
>QNZW01000203.1 GCA_003978375.1 Sulfurovum sp. | reverse complement strand
ACTTCAAAATGGCAAAATATAAAAGACTTTTTTTGGATGGACATAGCTACTATATAACAATGGTGGCACATAAACGACAACCATTGCTTGTGGATAATATTGAACTACTTCGAGAAGGCTTTCGTGAGAGTAAGAAGTATTATGTGTATGCTATAGATGCCATTGTAATCATGCCTGACCACATACACATGATTATCACACCTAAACATGCTACGGATTATCCTAAAATTATTAAAGCGATTAAATATAATTTCTCAAGACATTTTAATAGGGAAGAAGAACAATCATATAGCCGATATAAACGAAAATTAAAGCCTATTTGGCAAAAGCGTTATTATGAGCATACAATACGTAACGAAAAAGATTATGTACGGTGTTTGGAATATATGCGTGACAATCCCTTGAAACATGGATATATAGCAAATGGTGAAGTTTGGGAATATATATCTCTGTAGGGTGTGGTTGCCACCGCACCTTTAAAATCAATCATATAAAAAAGCTTTTTCTTTATGCAAATGCAAGGTGCTGTAGCAACAGCACCCTACGAAATATATGATAATAATTGTATGGTTATATCTTCAAAATCTCTTCCAAGCCTTTATACCCATTCATACACACCATATGTCCATCTTCGTCTATTTTGACGGTAGAGGGGAAGGCGTTGGCTCCCATGGAGCGGGCTTTGGAGAAGTCGTGTTGCATGAGGAGTTCGGCTCGGTTGCTTTGGTAGAAGTGGGTAAAGGCTTCTTTGTCTTGTGTGACATAATGACTAAGGATATCTAGCGAAGTGATATCTTCGCCTTTGGTGTAGAAAGCTTTTTGTATCTGTGCTAAATAGATAAATGCCGCATCGGTACCATAGAGTTCGCGTATAGTAATGACAGCTTTACAAGAAGGATATGTGTTGTAGTCAAAGCTATTTTTATTGAGAAGTATGGGGTTGAAAGGTTGTTTTGTGGCTTGGTGTACATGGTTCCAGGTAGACTTAAGATAGGCTTTGGTTTGTGCATCCCATGTTGTTTGTCCTGTGGTGCGCAACCCACCCATAACAAGTGAGAAAGTATAGTGATTTGCGTATTGCTTACGTATAGTGCTTCAATAACAGGATGAAATCCCCAACACCATGAGCACATGGGATCGAGTACGAAAATAAGTTCGGTCATGAATTGCCTTTTAAATAGATAAAACAGTATAGCATACTTAGAAGAATGCATTAAAAAGAATATATTTTGTAATGCAATGGTGCAAACTATGTCGTAAAATGGATAGACAGTCCAAAAGATAATGTAGTAATATAATTGTAATAATCTATAAAGGGAAAATTATGTTAGTATTTACAGCATATGTGTTTAAAGGAAGAAAAACAGCAGAGAAAACTTTAGAAGCATTAGAATCGGGAACAGATGATTATGTTTGGATTGATGATGTTGCGGTTGTTTCTAAAGACTCATTAGGAAAAGTAAGGGTTCATAGTACATGGGCACAAGATGAGATGGGGGCTTCAGGACTTGGGCTAGGTGCTTTGACTTCTGCGATACTTGCTTATTTGGTAGATCCTACCAAAGTATTGGCTAGTGCAGTTGCTGGTGGAACACTAGGAGGATTAACAGGGCTTACCATGGATGAGGCATTTAATGATCCAAGACTTGATGCCCTTGGTGATGAATTGTCAAAAGATTCTTCTGCGTTGGTTCTTGTGTTAGATGATTCTGCTGTGGCTGCATATAAAGCAGTGATGGATCCATACAATGGAAAACTGATAGAAGTTGATGTTGATGATAATGATGTTGCATTTATAAAAGAAAGAGTGTAATTATAGGCTTTCTAAGAACATGAAAAATATGAAAATATATTTTTAAATGTCTATGCAAGGTGTACGCTTACTTTCGCTACTGAATGTTTAGAAAATAGCAACATTTTTTAATAGGTATTGAACCTTATAAGAAGATATGGAGTACAATCTTTTTATGCAGATTATACCTTTAAGTCGTTTTTTGTTTATGCTTGTTCTTTTTTTTGTAATGGGGGTGAAAGCAGTAGCAGGATGTGAAGTCCCTTTGGCTATAAAATCATTTGTGACACACGCAAAACTCTCACAAATACAAAAGAGTGATTTGGATGTGCGACGTAACATAAAATCTTTGCAAAAACTCTGTGTTTATGAAGTAAAGATAAATGATGTGCATATGCAATGGAAAATGACTTTGGTATTTAACCCAAAACAACAAAAAGGTCCTTTTTGGTTTTTGCCACATGATGATGAAGATACAGCATTTCATACAGCAGTATATAGTACACTAAAATATGGAGGAGGATTTTTATCTGTAGAAGCCAAAGAGCATCGCTATTTTAGAGGGCAAGACCCAAATCGTAATTTTTCTACTACTTTACAAGAGGCTAAAAGTTGCGTTCAACAGAAATTTTTTTCACCTCATTATACACAAAGTGTATTGCAGATTATGCACGTTTTTAAGCCACAAGGCTATCCCTATTTGACGTTACACAATAACACCAATGGTGGAGGCGTTTCGATGTTGCATACGAGCAAAATGGTAAAAAACTACCCTGCACATAAGCATATTACTAAACAAAGTACAGGTCTTTTAGATGAAGATAGTTTGGTTTATATGGCAGGGACTTCTACAATACCTTATGCTGTAGATTTAAACACATTTTTACAAAAGGGTTTAAATGTGAAATATGAAAGGGTTTCAAAAATCAATAATGATTGTTCTTTTTCAAATTATTTGGCACTTAAGCATCCTCATGAAAAATATTATAATATCGAAACAGAGCATGGCGATTATATGACGCAAAAAAAGATGCTAGATCGTGTAGTGAATATTATAAAATAATAACATAGTTTAAGTCCTCTTGGTATAAAAAATAGGTATCATTAAATCGTGACTCTAGGATAAGTTTATAGATAATCTTTCTGGTTAAATTGTGTTAAGTGAATAGGAGAAATAAAAAATGAAAAAGTTATTGTATGTAATGATGTTGAGTGCGTTGCTTTGTGCTAAAGAGAGCACTTTTGAGATAGAAAAGACATTAAATAGCAATATATTCCATATAGGACAAAAAAATTTTAATTTTGGGATAGGAACAAGCAACGAATACACAGTTGTAGGGGTAAATATCAATTATTTTGTCATAGACAATCTTTCTATAGGAGTAGGATATCAAGGATGGTTTGGTGACGACCCTAGTATGCAAGAGATTAATGTACCTATGACCTATTATTTTCCATTGAGTGAAACGTATCATCCTTATTTGGGAGGGATATACAGACATACATTTGTAGAAAAACCATATGAAGATTATGATGTATTTGGTTTGCGAGCAGGACTTGCTATGCACACAGGAGGTAACGGTTATATCTCTGTAGGATGGATACAAGAATATAGTGATTATGGAGAAAAAAATAAATCTGAAGGATATCCTGAAATTAGTTTTGCAATAGCATTTTAAAACGGTATAAAAGATAACTTTTTTTGGGTATAATTCCCAAAAATTATACGCAGATGGAAACGGCATGATACAACTTACAAATCTTTCTAAAAGCTTTGGTGGACAAACACTTTTTAATGATGTAAACTTCAAGATGCAAGCGCAACAAAAAATAGGTTTTGTAGGTCGTAATGGGTCAGGTAAATCTACACTTTTTAAAATGATATTAGGAGAAGAGTCCTATGACAGTGGATCTATTAGTATTCCTAAAAATTATCGTATAGGGACGCTTAAACAGCATCTTGTGTTTACAGAGCCTACAGTACGTGAAGAGTGTGCGTTGGTGCTACCAGAAGACGAACAGTGGAATTTTTATAAGATAGAAAAATTGCTTTTTGGACTGGGCTTTAGTGAAGAGGATTTAGACAAAGATCCTCTTAGTTTTTCTGGTGGGTATCAGATACGTATTAATCTTGTAAAACTACTTGCTACTGAACCAAATATGTTATTGTTAGATGAGCCTACAAACTACCTAGACATTCTGTCTTTGCGTTGGCTAAGAGGATTTATAAAAGAGTTTGATGGTGAAGTAATACTCATTACCCATGATAGAGATTTTATGGATTCTGTAAGCACCCATACGATGGGAGTACAGCGTAAAGGACTGCATTTAGTAAGTGGAGATAGTTATAAATATTATGGTACATTGGAACTTGCCGATGAAACCTATGAAAAAACAAAAGCAAACCAAGATAAAAAACGTAAAGAGTTAGAAGAATTTGTAGCACGTAATAAGGCTAGAGCCTCAACAGCAGCACTGGCACAATCCAAGCAAAAAGAACTAGACAAGATGGGAGAGATGGAGGATTTGGCAACTGATACAAACCTCTCTTTCAACTTTAACTACAAAGAGACCCCGGCAAAAGTGCTTTTTCGTGCCAATGAACTAGGCTTTGGATATGACCCAGATGAACCACTGTTCCAAAATATTACTTTTGCGATGGAGAAGGGCAAACGTATTGCAATTATCGGTAAAAATGGTAAAGGTAAATCTACCTTACTTAACTATATCGCTGGAGAATTACAAGAGCAACAAGGTAGTATAGAGTTTCATCCTTCTACGGTATTTGCACACTTTGGTCAGACGAATATCGAAAGACTGAATACTAAGGTGACTATAGTAGAAGAAATAGCCTCTATGTCTAAAGAGATAGGTATTCCTCAAGCACGTAATATTGCAGGACGTATGATGTTCTCTGGTGAACTTGGCGACAAGAAAATAGAAGTACTTTCAGGGGGAGAACGAAGCCGTGTAATGTTAGGGAAGATTATCGCTACACCAGCAAACTTACTTTTTCTCGATGAGCCTACCAATCACTTGGATATGCAGTCTATTGATGCACTGGCAGATGCCATAGATACTTTTGATGGTTCACTCATTATGGTGACACACTCGGAGATGCTGTTGCATAGACTTGCAGATGCACTCATTATCTTCCATAAGGGAGGAGCAGAATATTTTGATGGCACGTATGCAGATTTCTTAGAAAAGATAGGTTGGGAAGAAGAAGTTGGCAATGTCAAGCCTAAAAAGAAAAAACCCAAAATGGACTACAAAGAGCGTAAAAAACTTCGTAAAGCTGTGACAAAAGAGCGTAATGAAGAACGTAAACCTTATACTAAAGAGATAAAAGAGTGTGAGGAAAAAATAGAAAAATTAGAAGTAGAAATGGCTGCGAAAAATGAACTTTTGACAGAAGCTTCCAACAAGGGTGACAATGATGCCATTATGGAGTACTCCAAAGAGGTTGGACTTGTGCAACAAGAGATTGATGCTTTGTTTGAGAAGTTGGAGATCGCTTCTGAGATAGATGAGGAGATTGTATCAAAGTATGAGCTAAAGTTACAGGAGATTGATGCATAAGCATGAGTCTCCTACTTTTTATGCCAATTGACTTTTTCTTCTATTGCAGATAATGCAACACCTGTGGTATGAAGATAGTATTTTGTTTCTATGCTATCACCATATTTTGCTCGTAAATGTTCATAGTTACCCCATGAACCATTACTGTTTTGTGCCAAAAGAAGATCTTTGTAGGCTGCTTGAAAATATTTATCTTCAGTAAGACCAAGATAGGTCATAGACAAGAGTAGTTCTGAGACTAAATCCCAATTCTTTTTTGAATCATAGTGTTTGACAATAAAAGGGAGTTTGGTACGTAGATAGTTTAACTCTTTTGGGTTAAATCTAGTTTGCGTTTTTTTATTACCATAATCAAAAGCCACAAAGACTTGATGGGTTAACATATAGGCATGTAAACGCTTATATTTGCTAAGTGGAAGCTCTTTGCCAATAAGTCCTGTCATATTTTCTGTATGTTGTATACTTTGAGGTTTTTCAAAACCAAATATATCATAATATCTAGCAAACATACTTTTTTGCCAAGGACCTCTTTGGCTAAAGTGTGCATCCATACGAGGCTTTAAGGTATGAAATTTTTTTATAAGATGAGAAATATCGAAGTCCATCTCTTTGAGTAGCCACATAATACGCAAGTAAGACATAGAATTTTTTTTAAAAGGTTCATCTTTTTGCGTGAGTAGATTGAGATATTGTGTTTTATATGTGTAATTGTAAAAATCTTTAACACGTACCTTAATGGCTTTTTTTTCTGTTTCTGATCCATACCTATAAAGCATCCAATACGCACCTAGTACTTCTGAAAGACGTTTTTTATCATCATTACCCGTGTTTGACATATGTGCTAAATCGATAGACAAATGATCTAACCATGCTTTGGCTTTGTTTATACTATTGGACTCTAGTGTATGTAAATCTTCATGTTTTTTACTTACTTTATGTTGTTTATTTGCCCACTGGTTTATATTGTTAGTGATACCAAGAGAAGGAAAATCTGCACAAATGAGTGTTGTAAAAAAAACAAATAAAATGAATAATTTTTTATATAAATAATTGAATAACATTGTGGTACTATTATATGCTTTTATGGGCATCTTCGTGTGAATGATCCCAAATTAATTTACCGCCACCTAACATATGAAAATGTAAATGACCTACCTCTTGTCCTCCATCCTCTCCATTGTTGGTAATGAGTCTATAGCCTGTTTTGTCAACGCCAAGTTTTGTGGCTACTTCTTGAGCAAAAGTAGTTAGTTTAGCCATGGTTTCTGGATTTACATCTTGAAAACAGTCTACATGCTCTTTGGGGATAATGAGTACATGAATAGGTGCTTTAGGGTAGAGGTCGTGAAAAGCTAGAAAATTTTCATTTTCTGCTACAGTATTATTAGGAATCTCTTTATTTACAATTTTGCAAAATATGCACATTTTATAATCCTTAATTGTTCATTTTATAACTCAATTATAGCATAGAAAATATTTTAGGGATTATAGATGTGATGATTTAAATAATCAATTTGGTACTTGTACCATTGAAGTGTTTCGTGCTTTAATCTTTTTATCTCTTTATTTGATAATTGATTGATAATATTGAGATTTTCATCAGGGTCTTTGTTGAGATCAAAAAGATAGCTAATATTGTATTCTGGTCTGTAAACAAATTTAAATTGATCAAAAAGCAATCCTAATTTGAAATCTTGATAAATATTGGACATGTATATTTTATCTTTGGGTGTTTTTGAAAAAATATTAATAGATTGGTTCATGTTGGTATCAATACCTAACATATAAAATAGTGTGGCACTAAGATCTTTTGGCTGGAACCTTTGATACATATCAACATGGTTTAAAACTTTTTTATTGTAAATAAGACAAGGAATTTTGATAGAGTATTCATAAAGATAATTACCATGACCAAAGTCCATTTTTTCATTCAGTGCTTCACCATGATCTCCAAGGATAAGGATTAGTGTATTGTCTAATTTATGTTGTTTTTTTAAGCCTTCTACAAGATTTTTTAAAGCATTGTCAATATTGACAAGACAGTTATCATATTTATCTTTTATGGTGTTGCCCTTAAAGGTATGAATGGGTGAGTTGTAGGGAATATGTGCAGATTTTGTCCATAAGATAGCAGCAAATTTATTGTTTTGAGTTGCAGTCCATTGTAGAAAATTATCTGTTAAAATACGTTCATCTAAAAATTCTCTATGTTTACGGTTATGTTTATACAATGTTTGAGGATCTTCTAATGTGATAGCTTCTCCTCCTATATCTTGCATAAATGATTTAAACCCTTCTCCTCCAAAATCTTTCTGCATGGTACCAAAATAGAATTTATATTGGTGTTTTGAAAGCCTACCAAATAAAGTATTATTTTTTAAGTGATTATGATATTTTTTATATAAGGTATGATATTTCCATGTGATGCCACCAGTTCTAGGGTCAGGGTATGTACCTAGCATCAATGAACCCATAGTTTTCATGCTTCTTGGTTGGTTTACTGTAGCATGATGAAATACCAAAGCATGTTTGGACATTTGTTCTAAAAAGGGCATCGTCTTTCGTTTGTAGCCATAAAGAGAAAGACTTTTTTTCCTAGTTGATTCCATTATGTAAATAATGAGATTCATCTCTTTTGCAATGCCATGATATGGGGTATATTTTTTGGGTATATTTTTTTGTTTTTCAATAGGGGTAAAATTTTGTATAGATATATTTTGAGTAAGTGTTTTATTTATTTGGGATGTTTTTTCTATTTTGTCTTTTGTTAGCATAACAATAGGAGAATGTGTGATAGGATTTTTTTGAAAAGAAGATTTGAATTTAAAATAAAACAGAGATAGAAACATCATAAAAAAAGAGAGCATAAAAAACGATTTTTTATTGGCATATACATAAGGCAACAGACGATGAGAAAGATAGAATAAAGCTATGGTTATACCTATGAAAATATATGTTTTTATATTGAAAATAAAAGCAATGATTTCATCATTGCCACTGTGATGTTTAAAGGCATGAATATGTGCAGGTTCAAGAAAAGCACCCCATTCCATGTATATATAACCACTGAGCAAATAATAAAAAGAAAATAATAAAAGCAGTAGAGAAACAAGAAAAAGAATGATATAAAATATTATTTGTACTAATTCTGATAGAAGGTTTTTATTGTTTAGTTTTGAGAGTAGATAAAAAGATAAAAAAACAATACTTCCAAGTATCAAAGCAATGAAAAGATCAGTCACATAGGTAAATATACTATTAGCGAATGATAGGGGATGTTTGTAATAAAAAATACTAAAAAGTGTTACAAACGTTTTGGTTAAAAAAATACTTATGACAAAATATATAAGTAGGGTATAAATAAAATTTTTGATAAAAATAGGGGACACAAAGGTATTTATTTTTTGTTTTGTTGCTTGAAATAGATTAAATTTTGAAAATAATAGAATAGCTAAAAGTATAGAAAGTATGATTAATATGATGGTTTTGTTTGGGTCACCTTTAAGTAATTTTCTAAGGTTTGGAATAAGAATGATATAAGGGTCATTTTTTGTCGTATGTAAATGATAGACGTGATTGATTTTGGAAAGAGTGATATCGGACATTTTTATTTTTTTTTGTTTAAATAAAAGATCTAGATTGATAGGTTTTTGATCAATTTTAACCTCTTTTATAATGAATTCATTGGAAACATCTGGCAAATCAAAACGAATTCTTTTGATATGTTTATATGTATCTAAATGAAAAAGTATTGAAAAGTTATTATTTTGTTGATGATAGGCATTTTCTATGGATTCCTCTTCATTAAAACCATCACCCGAATCAATATAAAGTTTTGAAAGTGCTACAAAGGTATTGTTTTTTGTTGAAAGTGTGATTTCTAAATCTGAAATAGAGGTGTAGCCATATAGCATATGAAGATACCAATAGAGGGGAAGTACCCATAAAAGATGAAAAAAATATTTTTTAGACAATGTGATCTATTTCCCTAAATGAATTGTGAGGGTCAGTATAGCATATTTCATGTGAACTTTAATGGATGCAAACACCCTATTAGTAACATTTAGATAAAATCACATCAACTACTAGAGTAAGCGTTCTTGTGAGATGTACTTATTATCAACCTACTTTGGAAGTAAACTTAGTTTTAATGTACGCTAAAAAGTTTTACTTTTTAGATGTTTTGCAGATGGAGTTTTATGAAAACATTAGAAGAAAAGATTATTCAAGCAGATAGTCTTGAAATATTAGAAAAAGTACGTGTAGAGCTTTTTGGCAAAAAAGGTGTTTTGGCTGCACAATTTGCGAAGATGAAAGATATTCCTGGACCAGAAAAAAAAGCATTTGCAGAGGGGCTTAACAAAAACAAGGCTGCTTTACAGAGAAGTTTTGATGCACGGTATGAAGCCTTGAAATCTCAAGAGATAGAAAAGGTATTAAAATCTGAAGCAATAGATGTTTCACTTTATGGTACTTTGGCACAAAAAGGGGCATTGCATCCAGTGATGGAAACAATGGATAAAATTATTGATTATTTTGTGGCATTAAACTTTGCAGTAGAGTCTGGTCCTATGGTGGAAGATGATTTTCATAACTTTGAAGCCTTGAATTTGCCCAAGTATCATCCTGCACGAGATATGCAAGATACGTTTTATTTTAAAGATGGTGGACTGCTTCGTACACATACCTCTCCTGTACAAATACGTACTATGCTTGAGACAAAACCTCCTATACGTATGATAGCACCAGGGACTGTATTTAGACGTGATTTTGATGTGACGCATACACCGATGTTTCACCAAGTAGAAGGTCTTGTGGTCGATGAGAAGGGTAAAGTGAGTTTTGCTAACTTGAAGTCTATTTTGACGGATTTTTTACAGTATATGTTTGGCGATGTTGAGGTTCGTTTTAGACCTTCTTTTTTCCCTTTTACTGAACCTTCAGCAGAAGTAGATATTAGCTGTATTTTTTGTAAAGCACAAGGGTGTCGTATCTGTTCACATACGGGTTGGCTAGAAGTACTTGGCTGTGGGATAGTTGATCCTAATGTCTTTAAGGCAGTAGGCTATGAAGATGTGAGTGGATATGCCTTTGGTTTAGGTGTGGAGCGTTTTGCTATGTTAATGCATAAAATACCAGACCTTAGAAGTCTATTTGAGGGAGATATAAGATTATTGGAGCAGTTTAGATGATAATTACAAGATCTTGGTTAAATGAATTTATAGACCTTGGGGCGGTTTCTAATGAAGAGCTCTATAAGACTTTCAATAGAATTGGGCTTGAAGTAGACAGTATTGAAGAGATAACCATACCTCAAAAAGTAGTCATAGGTAAAATACTCTCTGTTGAAAAACATCCTGATGCAGATAAACTCAATATATGTCAGATAGATGTAGGAAGTGGTACAAGACAAATAGTATGTGGTGCAGCAAATGTTGTAGATGCTACTTATGTAGCAGTGGCAACTATTGGTGCAGTACTGCCAGGTGATTTTGAAATTAAACATGCCAAACTTAGAGGGGTAGAATCTGAAGGGATGGTGTGTGCATCTTCTGAGCTAGGATTACCTCAGATGGGTAAAGGTATTATGCTACTAGATGAGAGTATAGGTACACTTGAAGTAGGACGCGAACTTAGCTCCTATGCCTGTGTAGCTGATACGATTATAGAGCTTGAACTTACAGCCAACCGTGGTGACTGTTTATCGATATACGGTGTGGCTAGAGATTTGTCTGCCGCACTTGAATTAGAAATAAAACCTTTTGAGTATAAACAAAAAGAGAAGATGAAACAAGGTATTGCAAGAGAGGCAGAGCTTCATACCAAAGGTATTATGGATGCAGATTTATGTTATAAGTTAGCAACCATTGATACGATAGAGAATAGTTTTCTTATTGATTTACGGTTAGCTATGGTAGGAGTAGAGACAGCAAATAAATTGGATGGAATTATTGCGTATGCTACTCATGCTACAGGTGTCATATTGCGTGTATATGATAGCAGTGTATTCCGTAATGCTAAGCATAAAGTCGTAGTAGAACCTACCACTAGAGTCAAAGGGGTGGTAGAGATAGTATCAAATGGAAAGATACGTTCGATTGTAGGCGTGAATCAAAATAAGGAGAGTATGCCAAATGATAAGAGTAAAGAACTCTTAATTGAAGCCAGTTATATCAACCCTGATATACTTGTAGAATCAATTGCTTTGATGTCATTTAAGACAGATGATTTATACTATAAGACATCACGTGGTTCTAGTCCCGATTTGGCATTTGGACTTTCAATGTTTGCTATGCTTATGGATAGATATTCAGATATCTCTTGTTATGAAGGCTCACTTAATGTGCACGTTGAAAGAGAAAATGAAACTATCGTTGTAGATACCAAAGAGATTTCATCTATTATCGGTATGGATGTAGATCGTTCTAAGGTCGCAAGTATTTTACAAAAACTTGGATTTACTATCTCTAAAATGGATGAAAATGTGATGGCTGTGACCATCCCTCTTTTTAGACATGACATTAAACATATTCAAGATATAGCAGAAGAGATTGTACGTATTATAGGTATAAACAATATAGAAGCAAAACCCCTTGTATTTAGAGAGAAACCTCGTTTGAACGAAACAAGTGATAGATATACAATAAAAAAGGCATTTAAAAATCGTGCAGTGGGTGCAGGGTATTACCAAAATGTCTCTTATGTATTTGCAGACAGAAGCCTATTGGAAAAATATGGTTTTGCTGTTACCAAAGAGGCATTAGATCTTGCTAATCCAATAGCAGAAGAACTCAATACGCTAAGATCGACTATTTTGATTAATTTGCTTCATGCGGTAAAGCGTAATGTGAATTATACTAAAAAGTCTATTTCTCTTTTTGAGATAGGGGCTGTTTTTGGAACAAAGAGGGAACAAAAAGAAGTTATTTCTTTCGTATTTTCTGGACAAAGTGAAGGGGAAAATGTACGCAATGCAGGTAAGCCACAAAATATTGATTTTGCAACGTTTACACAAAAAGTAGGTGCAGTCATTGGGGCATTTGAATTGGAGCCTTGTACTTATGAAAATGGGTTATTGCATCCCTATCAGTCTGCAAATATACTGGTAAAAGGAGAAGTATGTGGATTTATATCTAAGCTACATCCTAGTGTACAAGAAGAGTATGGTATTCCTGTTACTTTTATTGCAGAAATCGATTTTGATGCACTTTTACCTAAACATATTTATGCTGCACCTATCTCCAAATTTCAAGGAGTCTATAAAGATTTATCCGTTGTTGTAGATAAATCCTTATCGTATTATGAAGTTGCAAAAGTATTAAATACTATAGAATTATCTATGTTAAGAGATAGTTATCCTGTAGATATTTATGAAGATGAAACGTTAGGAGATAAAAAGTCACTAAGTATACGTTTTTTCATTCAATCTATAGAAAAAACACTTGAAGAGAGTGATATTGAAACGGTTATGAATACAATTATGCGCACACTTGAAAGTAAGTGTGGAGCAACATTGAGGTAAATATGCAGATAGAACTAGCATCAAGTTATGGATTTTGTTTTGGAGTAAAACGTGCTATTGAAATAGCAGAGGATCATAGAGGTTCGGTAACCTATGGACCACTTATTCACAATAAAGATGAAATAAATAGACTCAAACAAGGGTTCAATATAGATATTGCTAGAGATCTAGATGAGATTCAAACCACTGATGCTGTGGTTATTCGTACCCATGGAATTCCTAAAGAAGAATTGGCTATTTTACATGCACAAGAGCATAAGATTATAGATGCTACCTGTCCTTATGTTACTACACCACAAAATATTGTTAAAAAAATGAGTGAAGAGGGGTACAGTATTGTAATTTTTGGTGATAAGGATCATCCTGAAATCAAAGGTGTAGTGAGTTATGCAGAAGACTTAAGCCATGCATTTATTGTGCTTGAAGCCAAAGAGTTAGAAGCCTTACCGCTTAAGGGAAAAGTAGCTGTTGTCTCGCAAACCACTAAAAAACCTGAGGATTTTGCAAAAATAGTTATTGCTTTAATGTCAACACGCAAAGAGATACGTGTATTTAACACGATTTGTACAGCGACTTTTGAAAACCAAGATGCTGCTTCTGAGTTAGCAAAAAAAGCAGATGTAATGATAGTGATAGGAGGAAAACACTCTTCTAATACCAAGCAATTACATAGTATCTGTTTGCGTGATTGTACAGATAGTTATTTGATAGAAAATGAAACAGAGCTTACTGCTTCATGGTTTAAGGATAAAAAACTATGTGGTATCTCTGCAGGGGCCTCTACACCAGATTGGATTGTGCAAAACGTGATTAATGGTATTCAAGAAATAAAAAAGATAGAAATACAAAATGGATAGTTTGACACTAGAATTTATTGATAAGGTAGATGGTGTTGTGAATCTTCCTGGATCTAAAAGTTTATCTAATCGTGTGCTACTCCTTGCTGCACTTTCTAAGGGTACCACACATATCACCAATCTTTTAAAGAGTGATGATACACGGTATATGCTTCATGCATTGAAGCAATTGGGTATATGCTATACATTATCAGAAGATGAAACAGAGTGCGTGGTAGTAGGCAATGAAGGTGCCATATCTTGTGAGAGTGCACAAGAGATTTTTTTGGGTAATGCTGGTACTGCTATGCGACCACTTTGTGCCGTGCTTTGTTTAGGAAAAGGCTCTTATACCCTTACTGGTGAACCTCGTATGAAAGAGAGACCGATAGGGCATTTGGTGGATGCTCTACGCCAAGCAGGAGCACACATCGACTATCTTGAAAATGAATCTTATCCTCCACTTAAAATAGAAGCAGATGGATTAAGGGGAGGAAAAGTAAGTATTGATGGGGCTATTTCAAGTCAATTCTTAACCGCGTTGCTTATGGCAGCACCTTTGGCAAAAAATGATATGGAAATTACTATTATAGGAGAGCTTGTTTCTAAACCATATATCGATATAACATTACAAATGATGAAAGATTTTGGCGTGAAAGTGATAAATGATAACTATCATACTTTTTTAGTAAAGGGTGGACAGCAGTATAAAGCTATAGAACATTATATGGTAGAGGGAGATGCCTCTTCTGCTTCTTATTTTTTGGCAGCAGCAGCTATTAAAGGTGGCACAGTCAAGGTAACAGGCATAGGTAAAAAAAGTATACAAGGTGATATTGCTTTTGCCGAGGTGCTTAAGAAAATGGGTGCAAAAGTCACATGGGAAGATACTTCCGTATCGGTAACACGTGATACGCTTCATGCCATAGATATGGATTTTAATCATATTCCTGATGCCGCAATGACGATTGCTACCACAGCACTTTTTGTAGAAGGCACTACAACGCTTAGAAATATCTATAACTGGCGGGTAAAAGAGACAGATAGACTTTATGCTATGGCAACAGAACTTCGTAAAGTGGGTGCAACGGTTGAAGAGGGGGAAGATTATCTTAAAATTACACCTCCAAAAGTACTTAAACACGCAACTATAGATACTTATGACGACCATAGAATGGCAATGTGCTTTTCTCTTTTAGCATTAGATAATAACTCCGTAACGATTAATGACCCAGCGTGTGTTTCTAAAACATTTCCTAATTATTTTGATGTTTTAGAAGATATCGCTATGCATTAACTCCATTTTGCTATAATCAAATAAAAAAAGAACTTTGAAAATATGATAAAAAAAATATTACCCTTTTTATGTATGCCCTTATTTGTTTTTGCAAAAGTGCATTATGCTAAAGTTGAACCGTATGAATCAGTGGTTTTGAAGGCAGCTACAAGTGGTTTGGTACTAAAGGTTGATTTAGATGCAGAAGGGCGATTAATAGCATCTAAACGGGTGATTCACCTTGATGATACATTAGACTATATCAATCTTAAAGATACCAAAAAGAGTATAGCATTTCTCAAAGAGATGCTCCGTATCAATAAAGATATCGCAACAAGTCTAAAAGAGACTGTACGAAGACAAAAAGGACGTTACGAAAGAATGTCTAAGATTTCTACGGCATCTCAAACACAAAAAGACAATACATATAGTGCATTTACTTCAGCTAAAACACAATATTTGTCTACACGCGAGAAGATTATTAGTCTAGAAAAGCAGATACTTGATATGGAGTATAAAGTTGCACAACTAAAAGATGTGATTGAGAAAAAATCAATAATATTAAAAAATAAGTATTTGTATAAACTTTTAGTAAAAGAGGGTGATTTTGTAGCACCTGGAACACCTTTGGCAAATGTAAAAGATGCAAGTCGTGCAAAATTGGTACTTTTCTTGGAGCCAGAAGAATTAACAAATATAGCACAAAAAAAAGTCTATATTGATGATAAAGAGACGACATACAAAATAGATAAAATTTGGAAAATAGCAGATGAAAAATATATCTCGTCGTATCGTGCGGAGATTTATATTCCTGCTCCCAAAGAGGTGTTTTCAAAACTGATGAAGTTAGAGATACGTTAATGCAAACTAAAACAGCGTGTGCACTTGATTGTTATGACGCTTGTGCTATAGTTGTGGAAAAGGGTAAAGTAAAAGCAGATACATCAAACCCCATAGGCAACGGAGCACTTTGTGCTTTGGTCAATAAATATATGGATGAAACACCACGTATTACAACACCTCGTATAGAAGGTAAAGAAGTTAGCTTAGATGAAGCAATGAAAGCAGTACACGATGCATTCATGAAAAAAACCTCTTTGCTTTGGAGAGGCTCTGGAAATATGGGGGTTATGCAAGAGGTAAGTAATCTTTTTATAGAAAGAATAAATGGTACGCTTACTTATGGAAGCTTATGTGACGGTGCAGGGGAAGCAGGGATATTAGAGGGAAGAGGTGTGAACAGAAACTTACCTCTTGAACAGATACAAAAAGCAGATACTGTGGTAATTTGGGGACGTAATATCACCGTGACCAATGCACATATGATGCCCTACCTTGAAGGTAAAAATATTGTAGTTATAGATCCAGTAAAAACAGCCATAGCAAAAAAAGCAGATTTTTATTTACAAATACAACCTCGTACAGATTATTATTTGGCCATTATGTTGGCACGATTTATCTATATGGAAGACAGCCAAGATATAGAGTGGTTAGAGGAGAATGCTTCTGAATATGAAGCATTTTATGAGTTTACGCAAGAGCATCGCATTAAGGCAATTTTGAGCTACATTGGTACAGATTTAGGTGAGATGGGTCAAATACTTCATTTCTTGCGTCATCAAAAAGTAGTTTTTTTAGTGGGAGCAGGGGTTCAAAAATATACCACAGGCTCATATACACTCCAAGCTATTGATGCATTGGCTTCTTTGCTAGGTTTATTTGGAAAAGAGGGATGTGGTGTACACTATCTTTCTACTTCTAAATTAGGATTTGATAATCCTTTTGAAGTGGGATGTAAAAAAATCTCAAAACCTCTTGCTTCATTTTCAGATTTTGATACAGTACTTATTCAAGGTGGAAATCCTGCTGCGTCTATGCCAAATAGTGTAGGTGTAACAAAAGAACTTGAAGCGGTAGATACTTTAATTTATTTTGGATTGTATGAGAATGAAACGTCTAAAAGAGCCAAAATAGTTATCCCTGCAAAACATTTTTTTGAAAAAGAAGATGTATTGTTGAGTTATGGACACCAGTATGTGCGAAAGATGCATAAAGTACGTGAGTCAGACATAGGTATCTCAGAGTATGATTTTACCAAAAATTTGTTTGATGCTTTTGGATTGGAAGGGTTAGAAGAAGAGAGCTATTATATAGACGCATGGATAAAACAGTGTAAACAAGAGAATGATATATTACTTTCTCCTGCCCATCAGGATATCCCTTATGCCGATGGTTTTGGCATAGAAGGGGGAGACGAATTTGTTTTTATAGAAGAGTATGAAGATGATTTTATCAATACCAAACAATTTACAAAAGTGCGAACAAGCAAAAAAAACAAAGAAGAAGATAAAAGATTTTGGTTGCTCTCTCCTAAATCTCCTAAATCATTAAATACACAATATAGACGTGATAATAAGGTATATCTTCATCCAGATATAGGCTACAAAGAGGGTGAAAATATAAAACTTATTTCAGAATATGGAAGCATACAATTAGAAGTAAAACTAAACGAGGATATACGAAGAAATTGCATTGTTGTACCTAGCAATACCATAGGTATAAACAATCTTACACCACCTATAAGTAGTCAAGAGGGCGAAAGTGCTTGTTATCAAGAAGTGAAAGTAGAAATACAAAAGTAAGTAAACACTATTATCAACTCTTTGCTATAATACAACGCATGATATAAGAATGGAAATAAAATGACATTAGAAGAACAAGATAAACAGTATGTTTTGCAGACGTATGCACGTGATTATACAAATTTTGTAAGAGGTGTAGGATCTACATTGTATGATGATAAAGGTAAAGAGTATATTGATTTTGCTTCAGGTATAGGTGTAAATTCCATAGGGCATGGGAATGAAAAACTAAGCAACGCTATTTGTGAACAAGCAAAGAATATCATTCATATCTCTAACTTACAAGTAATAGAGCCTCAAGTAAAATTAGCACAAAAAATTGTAGAACTCTCAGGATATGATATGGGCATCTTTTTTGCCAACTCAGGTGCTGAGGCAAATGAAGGTGCGATTAAAATAGCACGGAAATATGGAGAGACAACGTTTGATAAAAAGCGTTATAAAGTAATTACATTGGAGCACTCTTTTCATGGGCGTACGATTACGACAGTAAAAGCAACAGGACAGGAGAGTTTTCATACCCCAAACTTTGCACCATATCCAGATGGATTTAGTTATGAGAAGTCTATAGCAGAAGTTTATCAGGCGATTGATGATGAAACAGTTGCAGTACTTATAGAACTTGTGCAAGGTGAAGGTGGTGTGCAACCCTTTGAAAAAGAAGAAATACAGAAACTTGCAATACATCTAAAGAACAAAGATATTTTATTGATTGTTGATGAGGTGCAAACAGGAGTATATCGCACCGGTGAATTTTTGGCTTCAAATCTTTATGAGATAGAACCAGACATTGTCACTTTAGCAAAAGGTCTTGGCGGGGGTGTGCCTATTGGTGCAGTGATGACAAAACACAAAGAGGTGTTACATGCAGGAGATCATGGAAGTACTTTTGGAGGCAACTATTTAAGTACGGTGGCTGGATTGGCAGTATTGGATGTGCTGAAGCCTATGTATGATGCGGGTAGCATAGAGGAGACTATATTGTACTTTTCTAAAAAATTAAAAAAGATAGCCACCACATATGAAAATATTTTTGAAAAAGAAGTGGGCTTGGGACTTATGAGAGGACTTCGTGCTAAGAGTGCAGCATTACAAGGGGACATTATTAAAAAATCTATGGATGAAGGCTTAGTGGTGTTAAAAGCTGGACGCAATACGGTACGTTTTTTACCAAGTATTACGATTAGTAAAAATGAAATAGATGAAGGATTTAAGCGTTTTGAAAAAGCTATTGCTTCTTTGTAGTTTATTGTTATCTGTAGGACGTGCAGATGAATTAAGTGACATTCTTTCTAGTAATAAGAATTTACTTTTTGACTACGAATTTCAATCTAACACAGCGCAGAGTGATTTGCTTGAAAACGCATGGATAAATCCTATTATGCTTCAATACTCCAAAAATTTTTCAGAACAATTTGGAGATCAAACAGTCATTACACAAAGTTTTTCTATAGGGATAGATCAGCCTATTTTTAGATCTGGGGGTATCTATTATGCGATTAAATATGCACAAGCATTACGAGGTGAAAATAAAACACAAATATTATTAAAAAAAAGAGAGATGATAGGACAAGCAGTAAAACTGCTTTTTGAGATGAAAAAGCTGAAGATTACGCTAAAAAAACAAGAATTATTGATAGAAAATGATCTGATAGATATAAGACAAAAAAAAGAGAGCTATGATCAAGGATTATTAGAAAGTAGCTTTTTGGATCAGGCAATTCTTAAACACAGTCAAGATAAAACAAGACATTTAGAGTCAGAAATTTTACTTATGGAATTGGAGAAAAATTTTGCACTCATAAGTGATAAAGATCCCAAAAAATTAAAACTCCCGAAGTTGAAATTGCTTACAGCAGCACAGTATAAAGGATCAAATTTAGAACTTATACGTGATAATTTACGTGTACAAGAGAAAAAATATAATGCCAAAATGACATGGGCAAAATATTTACCTACAATTTCCTTACAAGGCAGATATACTGATGCAGATTTGAACCCTTTGTTTGCAAGTCCTAATTCATCATTGAATGAGCAATATTTTACCTATGGATTTTCTATCTCTATGCCTATTAATTTGAACATGTTTTCAGATACTGAAGTGGCTAAAGTAGCTCATTTGAAATCACAAACACAAGTGCTAGATCGTAAAAATGCTATAGATGAAGAGTATACGCTTGTCCAACGTAAAATACGTGTTATTGACAAAAAAATACAATTGGCCAAAAAAGATGAAAAACTTTACAAAAGACTTTATCGATCGACAAAAGATTTAGAAAAAGTAGGAGAAAAAACTTCTTTTGATACTGCTATGATGCATAATTCATTACAGGTAAGAAAATTAGACCAAAAAATATATTACTTAGACAAACAAATAGAGCTTATAGGACTCTATGCAAAGGTAGCCAATGCCAGTTAACTTTAGTACTTATATGACAGAATGGTTATATGGAGAAGCAGGATATTATAAAAATTTTAAAGCCATCGGAAAAGAGGGTGATTTTTATACCGCAGTAAGTACAAGCCGTTTTTTTGGAGCAAGTATTGCAAACTATTTTTATACATTGATCAAAGAAGAAAAAGCAGATAAAAATGGTTGGCTTATAGAGATAGGGGCACATCAAGGCTATTTGATTTGCGATATGATACAGTGGTTATATACTTGTGATCCTGCTTTGGTAAAAACATTGCATTTTGGTATTGTAGAACGACAACCAGAAGTTCGAAAAATACAATTGGCTTATATTAAAGAGCGTTTTGGAGATGATGTACAGATTAAACATTTTAATGATATCTCAGAAGTAAAAGTTGCGTATGCTTTTGTCGTAGCCAATGAAATTTTTGATGCATTTGCTTGTGAGCTTTTAAAAGATGAAAAGATAGCAATGGTAAAAGAAAATAGCATAGAGTGGCACCCAGCACCTAAACAGATACTATCTTGGGCAAAAAAACATTATTTAACTCAAGGTGAAATAGCGATAGGGTATGAAGCTTTTGCTAAAGAGATGGCAGAGGGCATTAAGCAATGTGATTTTATCTCTTTTGATTATGGCGAAAAATATGTACGTAATGATTTTTCTATTCGTGTTTACAGAAAGCATGAAACTTTTCCTCTTTTTGATGAAACACTTCTTCTTAAGGAATCGTTTAAAAAAGATGACATTACCTATGATGTTCATTTTAAACATGTCAGCGAAGCCTTTGAGGAAGTGGGTTTTAAAGAGATAATATATGAGACACAAGCACGTGCTCTGATACGTTTTGGGATTATAGAGATTCTTGAAGCCTATGCTAAGCAAACCACACAAGCAAAGTATGCAAGAGAGGCTGACAAAATAAAAACACTTTTATCTCCCACGATGATGGGAGATAGATTTAAAATGATTTATTTTAAAAAATAAAATTTTATTTTGAAGCTCTTAACATAGAACAACGTTTTAATGAAGCATTTTCATTTCCAAACATTTGTGTATATTTGTCAAATTTTGCTTGACCTATCATGGAAATACATTCTGCTCTTGTCATAAC
>QNZW01000017.1 GCA_003978375.1 Sulfurovum sp. | reverse complement strand
TATACTGGGTAGCCTGAATCTATTTTAAAAAATATTTCACTACCTTCTTTTATACCATTCTTAGGTAATTTAATATTTTTTGTCCATGCTCCATCATGGGTATGTATTATTATATGATCATATTTTTTAAAATAATTTTTTAAGATGTTTGAATTATTTTCCAACGCACTTAGCCTAGTATTGTCTGCCAAAGTAATACTTTGTGCATTCACGTTTAAAGTTAAAAAAAATATACTTATTATGTATAAATAACTTATTATCTTTTTTTTGTTCATCATTGATTGTTACTCCCTAAAATATAAATTAATTTTTAAAACTATCCATATAGTATTACATAGATAATGTACCCTCGAACAAATTATATAAAAAAGGTGATTTAGCTAACTCTATATATTTTTAGAGTCCTATAATTTTCTGTCTCCATTTCACAATGGGTTTAGCTTTTTCTAATGTTAAGTAAAATTAGTTCTCTATAAATTATATCGAAAAATATCTAAACCCATTAATAAAAATATACAGATAGAAAATAACATGAAATTTTGTTTTAACTTAAAAGGCTGATGTGATGAAAGCACACTCTCCCCACTTAAAAAAATATTTATTTTTCTAATAGTTTTGCTGCCTCTTTGGCATGGTAGGTGATAATAATATCTGCTCCTGCACGTTTAAAGCCTAATAGGGTTTCCATCATTACTGCATCATAGTCTATGACACCAGCACGTGCAGCCATTTTAAGCATGGAGTATTCTCCACTGACATTGTACACAGCTAGAGGCAGGGTGGTGTTGTTGCGCACATCTCTGATGATATCCATATAGGCTAGGGCAGGTTTGACCATAAGGATGTCTGCACCCTCATGCTCATCTGCAATGCTTTCTGCTATGGCTTCACGGCGATTGGCTGGATTCATTTGGTAGCTTTTTCTGTCTCCTTTGCCTGGGCTAGACTCTGCTACATCACGAAATGGTCCATAGTAGGCAGAAGCAAATTTGCTTGAGTAGCTCATTATAGGAAGGTTTTCAAATCCTGCATCATCTAACCCTTGTCTAATGGCTTGTATCATGCCATCCATCATCCCTGATGGTGCAATCATATCTGTACCTGCTTTGGCATGGACGACGGCTTGTTTGGCTAGATTATCTAAGGTGATATCATTGTCTACAGTTTCTAGTATGGGGTCTATGACGCCACAGTGACCATGGTCTGTGTATTCACAAAAACAAAGATCGGTAGTGACAAACATATCGGGGTGTACTTTTTTCACTTCACGAATAGTTTGTGCGATGATACCATGTTCGCACATCGCATCACTTCCTACGCTATCTTTTGTTTGTGGAATACCAAAAAGAATAATTGATTTTATTCCAAGTAGTTTTAATGCTTCACATTCTTTGACAATTTCATCGATACTCATTTGGTATACACCAGGCATAGAAGCAACTTCTTCTTTGATGCCTGTACCACTTTTGGCAAAGAGAGGATAGATAAAATCATTGACACTTAAATGGGTCTCTTGAAGAAGGTCGCGCAATACGGGGTTTATTCTTTTTCTTCTAAATCTTGGAAACATTAAGATACCTTCGTAAATATTTTTATGTATTTTACACTAAATAGCACTAATGAACTATTAATTCATACTTCTTAGAGTATAATCTGCCTATGAATAATATAGAAATATCACAAATTGCTACTCTGCCAACCAAATATGGTACGTTTAAAATACAAGTGTTTAAAGAAAACGACAAAGAACACTTAGCTATTTTTACAGATAATGTATCGGATGAACCTGTTGTGCGTATTCATTCAGAATGTCTAACTGGAGATGCGATAGGTTCTATTAAATGTGACTGTGGAGAACAACTTGATTATGCACTTAAAACCATAGCCAAAGAGGGCGGCATGATTATTTACCATCGTCAAGAAGGCAGAAACATAGGGCTTTTAAACAAAGTCAATGCCTATGCTCTACAAGACACAGGTCTTGATACCGTCGCTGCAAACCATCAATTAGGATTTAAAGCAGATGAACGTACTTATGAGATAGTTGAATATATCTTAAATCATTTTGGTATGACAAAAATTAGACTATTAACAAATAACCCAAATAAAATAGAAAATCTAAAAAATATTGAAGTGGTAGAACGTTTACCTATTGTGATTGTATCAAATCCTCACAATGCAAAATATCTACATATCAAAAAAGAGAAGATGGGACACTTATTATAAATAAGGAAGTAAAAAATTAAATGAATTTAGAGCAATATTTAGAACGCGAAGAGATAGTATTGGCACAAAATATTGTGATAAAGCTTGAGCATTTTGCTTCTTTGTTACATGAATGGAATCAGGTGCATAACCTTACAGGAGCAAAAACGATTGATGCAATTTATGTAAACATAGTAGATTCTCTTTATCCTATGACATTTATTACAAAGCCTAAAACGCTTTTAGATGTAGGTACAGGAGCTGGTTTTCCAGGATTGGTACTTGCTATTGCATTACCAATGTGTGAAATAATATTGTCAGAACCACTTAAAAAGCGTGTATCGTTTTTGAAGTATGCAATCATAGATATTGATCTTTCTAATGTAAAAGTAGAAGCCAAACGTGTGGAATGTATAAAACATAAACCATTTGAGATGATAAGTTCACGTGCAGTGACCAATACAAAATTGCTTTTAGACTTAACAAAAGAGATAAGTGATGTGAAAACGGAGTATCTTTTTTATAAAGGTTCACGTGTTTTTAATGAAATTGAAGATGTACATCATCAGTTAGATTATGCTATAGTACAAAAGAATCAAAGGAATTATCTCTACATTAAAGGTTTAGGTTGATTTTAAAATTACTTATATTTGCTATTTTAGGCGTATTTATTTATAAAATTTTAGGAGGAAAACTCCCAAGTATTGGTAAAACGGCTGATGAAAAGAAACTTGATGAAGATACTCTAGTAGAGTGTGATACATGTGGTACATATATCACCATCAAAGAAACCATTGTGGTAAAAGGTAAATACTACTGTTCAGATGAGTGTGTGAGCTAAGTATATGATTATTATAGGGCATCCATGGATAGAGAGTAAACGTTTTTGTACCATCACTACACAAGAAGAACTTACTGCTTCTACGGCAGAAGAGGTTGTGTTATTGGAGCCATTAAATAAATCATATACACTTGCACACTACTGTAAAAAAAATATGATTACATTTGCTGTAAAAGTAGACACTTTAACAGAAGCACTCTTTTCTAATGCATTGGGCGCAAGTTATATTATATGTGAAGCAGATATCGCAAAGCAAATACAACCAATCGCACAAGAGTATCTTTTTGATACACGTATTTTAGTGCCTATAGATGATGAAAATGAGATAGAAAAATTAGCACACGCTTCTATAGACGGCGTTATTTTTAGGGAGGTCATACAAGATGACATATAAAATTACATACACACTCATTGCACTCAATATTTTAATATATCTTATTTCAGCAGGATTGAGCCATAATCTTATGGAAATTGATACAAAAGTTCTTTTAGAGATGGGAGCACTTTACGGTCCTGATGTGATACAAAAAGGTGAATGGTGGCGACTTCTTAGTGCAATGTTTTTACATGCAGGCATGACACATATACTTATGAATATGTTTTCTCTTTATTATGTAGGAAAAGGGGTAGAACAATATTTTGATGATAAATCATATTTGAGTATTTATCTTTTTTCTGGACTGATAGGAGGCGTTACTTCTTTGTATGTACATCCTGATAGTCTTGGTGTGGGTGCTTCTGGTGCTATTTTTGGTATCTTTGGAGCTTTGGCTGGTTTTTTCATGGCTAATCGTGATAAAATAGAAGATAGCAGTAAAGCATTTATGAAAAATTTCGCTGGAATTTTAGGGGTAAATATTGTGTTAGGACTGGCTATTCCTTCTATTGATATCTCAGCACATATTGGTGGACTTGTCGCAGGATTTGTAGGTGGATATGTGCTTTCTAAAAATCCAAATTGGGTATGGGCCTATAGTGGAAGTATGTTGATACTTATCGTTGCCACACTCTCTTTTTTTTCTAGCTAGTATGTCTGTTAAACACTTTTATATAGGGGTGTTTATATATTTTGTTTTTGTGGCGTGTAGCGTAAAGCCTACTAAAGCACCACAAAATCAAATAAATAGGCTTTCGTCTCTTTTTCAATCATTAAATAAACAGATTACTCCAAATGAAAGCCTCTTGCTTTCTAAAGATATTTTTCAAGAAACAACCCAATTGACTAAAGCATTTAAACTTACTTCGCCTCCTTTATGGCATAACACTTTAGTAGGTCTTGGTATCAAAGAAAAAGGCTTGTGTTATCATTGGAGTGATGCACTCTATCTACATCTTTTAGCCAAAAATTATACACATTTTGAATTTCATTTGGTGGGTGCAAATATTGGAGAGTATTTTTTTGAACACAATGCATTGGTGGTTCTTTCTCATGGTAGTAGGTTTGAGGATGGTATTCTTATAGACCCTTGGAGAAATTCAGGAAAAGTCTATTTTTGTAAAATAGGTGAAGATAAAAAATATCAATGGTCACATAGAAGAGACAGAGGATGCAAACGCTAAACGTGAAAGATGCAATAAAGGCTATTCTGCAATAGCCTCTTCACCTGCACCCACTTCTCTCATCTCTACTTCTTCTGCATGTTTTGCTTCTTGTTCCTCTTCTGAAGGGGCAGCTTGTGCCTGTTTTATTTCTTGTTCTTCTTCAGATGGAGTGGCTTGTGCTTGTTCTGCCTCTTGTGTTGGTTCTTTATTGGCTTCGTTTTGGGGTTCGTCTTGTGCGACTTCAGCATTTTCTTCATTGGTTTGTTGTGCTGCCTGATCCTCTTCTGTAGGTGCTTGTGCCTGATCTGCCACTTGATAGTTTTCAGTAAGGTTTTGTGCCATTTGCTCAGGCATATCTTTCATTTCCATAGGAAGCTGTTCCTGTGTTGGTGCTTGTTGCATCATTGTTTCTTGAATAGTTTCTGCTTGTTGTTGCATAGATTCTTCTTCTGTCTGTTCCATATCACGGATAGGTTCATCCTGTGAAGGTGGTACAATCAAAGGTTCTGAATTGTTTGTTCCCATTTCATCTTCAGCTCCCTGCCCAAAACCCATACTTAATTGTGTAAAAAATAGTAAAGTAAATAATGTTAGTATTATAGTTTTCATAAAATAACCTTTTAGAATAAAGTGAGATTATTCTACAATAAATTCAAGAAAAAGACAAGGGAACGTAAATTTTGTCTAAAAGTTCAATATATTCACTTTTTGCATCCGAATCTATGGTAATCCCACCACCACTTTTATAATATAGGGTTTGATTCTCTTTTTCTATAAAGCGAATCATCACTCCCGAGCGTAAAGATTGCCCATCAAAAATACCAAACACACCCGTATAAAATCCTCTCTCAAAATTTTCTATCTCTTTGATAATATTGACAGTGCTTTTTTTAGGTGTACCAGTAATAGAACCAGCAGGAAGCAGGGCAGAAAGTAGGGTGCCAATGTTATCTTTCCATGTTTGAGGGAGGGTTGCAGTAATTTTGGAGCTTACTTGTAAAAGTGCTTTGTCTCCTGCAATAATTTTTTCTACATAACGAAATTTTTCTACCTTGACCTGATTTCCTATGATGCTCAAATCATTACGCATTAAATCGACTATCATTATATGTTCTGCCATCTCTTTTTCATCAGTTAAAATTTTTTCTTTGGCATGAGGAATATTTGCATCGATTGTTCCTTTCATGGGATATGTTGCTATAGTATTATTCTCTATTTCAATAAAACGTTCAGGAGAAAAACAGGTAAATTCATCTTTATAATAGAGTTTAAATTTAGCCCTTGCATAGGTAAATATCTCTTTGAGTGAATAGTTGGTTTTAAGTGCTGTCTTAAAGGTAAGATTTAATAAATAGGTATTTCCTGAACGTATCTGTTCAAGTACTTTTTCTAACGATTTTTTATAGTGAATAAAATCTACAGGAGAGGTAGAAAATATAAGCTTTTTTGTACATTTTTTGACAGGGTAATTACGCCAATCTTCTAATTTGTACAAAATATCATCTTCCAATGTAGCAAGAGGTTGTGCAAAAATTTTATGTTGATCATAAGAGATGATGAAAAGAAAAGGTGTACGGTTTTGACCTAAAGCATTTATCTGTTCAAAACCATTTTTTTTGTCAAACAACTTCAAGAATCCAGTAAGAGTAATTTTAAAATAGCCATACGCATAAATACACCATTGTTTACCTGCTCTAGTACTTTACAACGAGGATCTGTAAGCATCTCATCAGAGATATCTATATTTCGCATCACCGGACCTGGATGAAGAAGTAATATATTTCTATTTTTCATACGTTCTTTAGTGATGCAATACTGATTTGCATATGCATCATAATTTTCAAAAAGTTCAGTTTCATGACGTTCCAATTGTGCACGAAGGCTCATGATGACATCTACTTTATCTAAGACATCGTCTAGTTTTTCATAGCATGGTAAATCACTTTTTGGCATAAATGGCTTAGGAGCCACTAAAAGAATATTCATTCCCATGCGTTTCATAAGTCGTATACCAGAACTTGCTACTCTAGAGTTTGATATATCGCCTACAATGGCAATCGTTTTATCTTTAATATCGCCGTTAAAATGTTCTACCATTGTAAACAAATCAAGCAATGCTTGGGTAGGATGTGCATAATTTCCAGCACCTGCATTAATCACAGGGGTGGTTTGCATATCTGCTAAACGTTGTGGTGTATTGTTTTCAGAGTGTCTCACAATAACCCCATCAGGATCCATAGCACAAAGGTTAGCAAAAGTATCTTCTAGACTTTCTCCCTTTTTTGCAGAACTTCTACTAGGATCAAGATGCACAATGGAAGCACCCAACCTTTTTGCAGCTACTTCAAAAGAGCTACGGGTTCTTGTAGATGCTTCAAAAAAAAGTGTTATAAGTAATTTATCATGAAGAAGTTGTGGAGGACGCTTGGTTTTAAAATTTTTAGCATCTTCTAAAAGTTGTGCTATTTGTTTATCAGAAAAGTCACTGGTGTCTACAAGATGTTGCATTGGTATCCTTAGTTAGTGGTTTTTTATTATAGCAAAGTGCTAGTAAAACTTTAAATAGTTTGTTCGTTTAGTTCCATGAACTCTAAAATAGCTTTATGTAGCATATTATCGATACTCCACCACTCAGGAAACATAGCATCATAGTAGGGCTGTGTTACCTTTGCAAAATCTTCTTTATCTTCATACAAATTGACACACCAATCAAAAACAATGTTGCGTGATTTTAAAGCTTCCATAGAGAGTAGCGTATCATTGATGCAACCTAAGCGACTAGGAGTCACAAGTAAGACTTTGCTCTTTAGTGCTTTGGCTAGGTCTATCATGGTATAGTCTTTTGTTATAGGAACAAGTAGCCCACCTGCACCTTCAACCAAAAGAATATCACAAAGTTTCGAGAGTTCATGATATTTTTTGAGGATATGGTCTATTTGAATACGATGTGCTGTATCAGCACAAAAAGGTGCCGCAGGTAACGAAAATGAGTAGGCAGTAATATCTTGTGGTTGCAAGGATTTAAAATGTTTATTAACCTTTTGGCAAGTTTCAAGTAGTATAGTAGCGTCAGGAGCTATTTGTGTGACACCTGTTTCTATAGGTTTAAAGACACCCACTTTGTAGCCTTTAGATGCAAGTAGCTTGATAAGTTTTACGGTGGTATGTGTTTTACCTACATGGGTTCCTGTTGCCGTGATAAAAAGTGACGTCATACACAATTCCTTTACAATTTTTGATACAATTATAGTAGAAATACAAATGATTAGTATAATTATGACATACAATAAGGATGAAAATTGCCAAATTACGAAGAAGAGTTAGATCTGGCATTAGAGCTAGAAGAGCCCCAAATGTTTAAAGTGCTTTTACATAATGATGACTATACAAGTATGGATTTTGTGATAGAGATATTGACAGATATTTTTCATAAAACCCATGCACAAGCAGAACAAATTATGTTGCAAATACATCAAAAAGGTAAAGCCATTTGTGGTGTATATAGTTTAGAAATTGCACAAACCAAGGCACAACAAGTCAAGCAAAAAGCAAAACAAAATGAGTTTCCGCTTCTTGCAACCATTGAAGAGGATAGTTAAATGATAAGTATTGCATTAAATGATGTATTTAAACATGCTGTTGGCTATGCCAAAGAAAATAGACATGAGTATCTTACCGTAGAACATGTTTTTTTGTCGATTGTACAAAGTGAAGCAGGAAGAGAGATATTGGCTTCACTTGATGCAGATTTGAGCACACTTGAAATGGGGATTGTGGAGCATATTACAAAAACAATACCTACACTAAAAGAGGCAGTAGAGCCTTTTGAAACAGTAGCACTTTCACGAGCCATTAATGATATGATGACGCATATACACTCTTCTGGGAGAACAGAAGCGAGTATAGGAGATATGATAGCTTCTATTTTTATGCAAGAGCACTCATATGCGGTTTATTTGATGAAAAAAGAGGGACTTTCTCGTGTAGATATACTTGAAGCTATCTCACATCAGCAGACAACTAACGAGAGTTTAACACCACAAACAAAAGAAGAGACACTTTTAGATCAGTTTACTGTGGAGTTGGTTAGTGTCGCACAATCAGGAAAAATTGATCCTGTAGTGGGACGAGAGAATGAGATAGAACGAGTGATGCAAACACTTTGTCGCCGAAAGAAAAATAATCCTTTGCTTGTGGGTGAACCAGGTGTAGGGAAAACAGCGATTGCTGAGGGGTTGGCACTTCGTATAAGTGAAGATGATGTACCTGATATACTCAAAGACTCAAAAGTGTATGCTTTAGATATGGGTGCATTGGTAGCAGGAACGAAGTATAGAGGTGATTTTGAAAAACGTCTTAAAGGTATTATTGTTGAATTGTCACAACAAGAGAAAGCGATACTCTTTATAGATGAGATTCATACAATGGTCGGGGCAGGTGCAACCAGTGGTGGAAGTATGGATGCTTCTAATCTACTCAAACCAGCACTTGCGCGTGGGGATATTAAGTGTATAGGTGCCACAACGTATGCCGAATATAGAAACTTTTTTGACAAAGACAAGGCATTAAGTCGTAGATTTGCCAAAATAGATGTAGAAGAGCCAAGCAAAGAAGATACTTTTATTATCTTAAAAGGGGTACAACATAAGTATGAAAATTATCATCATATTCGTTTTACAGATGAGGCATTACAATCAGCAATTGACTTATCTGTAAAATATTTGCATGACAGATTTTTACCAGACAAAGCGATGGATATTATCGATGAAGTTGGGGCACATTTTATGTTAAAGGGACAAAGTGATGTGGTTGTGAAGCCTAAGGACATTGAAGAGTCTGTAGCAAAAATGATGAAACTACCTTCTACGGTTATAGGTACAGACGATACGCAAAAACTTAAAACATTAGAGAAAGATCTCTCTTCACATATTATAGGACAAGATGAGGCGATTAAAGCACTCTCAACAGCAATCAAACGTTCTTATGCGGGACTCAATGGTGAAGATAGACCTATTGGTAGCTTTTTGTTTGTAGGACCTACAGGGGTTGGGAAAACAGCACTGGCAACTCAGTTGGCCAAAAGTATGCATGTGCATTTTGAAAGACTTGACATGTCTGAGTATATGGAGCCTCATACCATCAGTCGTTTGGTGGGAGCACCCCCTGGATATGTAGGATATGAACAGGGTGGATTACTTACAGAAATGATAAAAAAACATCCACATACCGTATTGCTTTTAGACGAGATAGAAAAAGCACACCCAGATATTATGAATATTTTACTTCAAGTGATGGACGGAGCAAAACTGACAGACAACAATGGTGTCGTAAGTGACTTTAAAAATGTGATACTTATAATGACTTCAAATATAGGAACAAAAGAGGCCAATGTTATGGGGTTCCATAAAGATAACTCTATGAAAACAGATAAAGCATTGGCTGCATTTTTTTCTCCTGAATTTAGAAACCGTTTAAGTGCCACTGTAGAGTTTAATGCATTAAATCTAGAGACACTTATAACGATAGTAGATAGAGAACTTGATAAACTAAATCTCTTACTTTCGCCTAAAAAGGTAAAAGTCAAATTGGGTAAAAAAGCGAAAGAATATCTTGCAGAAGAAGGCTATGATGAACGTTATGGAGCAAGACATATTGCCCGTGTCATCGATGAAAAAATAAAAGCAGCACTTACGGACGAGATACTTTTTGGCAAACTTCAAAAAGGTGGTATAGTTAAAGTAAGCTATAAAAATGATACCTTATTGTTTGATTTTGAAGGAAAGTAAAAGTTATAATGGATGAAGTATTGGATGAATCACATTATTTTATACCACCGTTAAACAGCTGTACTTCAGATTTTCCTAATCCTAGGTTTGCTTCTGATGAAGGATTGTTAGCTTATGGAGGAGATCTCTCTTCGCATAGGCTTTTATTTGCCTATAAAAAAGGGATATTCCCTTGGTATTCAAAGGATGATCCTATATTATGGTGGTCTCCAAACCCTCGTTTACTTCTTTATCCTGATAAATTTAAAGTGCGTAAATCATTTAAAAGAGTGTTACGTTCTGGAAAATTTACAGTGACCTTTGATACACATTTTTCTAAGGTTATTGCACATTGTGCCACAGTATACAGAGAAGGACAAGAAGCATCATGGATAGTTGATGAGATTATTGAGGCATATACAAGGCTACACCACGAAGGATTTGCCCACTCTGTTGAGGTGCATAAAGAAGGAAAGCTCGTGGGAGGTCTGTATGGTATTGCTTTTGGAAAGGCATTTTTTGGAGAATCTATGTTCTCTTTAGTCTCAGATGCATCTAAAGTAGCATTTAAAGCACTAAGTGATGTTTTAGGTAGCAGAGGTTATGATTTTATAGACTGTCAGATGAAAACAGATCATATGATAGGGCTAGGGGCTGAAGTGGTACCCAGAGATTTTTTTTTAGATGCACTTGAAGAGAGCATTACAAAATCTACAGATTTGGGTTCATGGCAAGATTGGCAGTGGCAATATAGTAGTTTTAATGTACACTAAAATAAAGTATATGTGCGAAGCTCATAGAAATGTGTTTATATTTTATGAGAAATAATAAGGAATAAAAAATGGTAAATAGAGATATAAATTTCTCTTTATGGTTAGATTTTGTTGAGAGAGAGTATTTAAAAAATAATTTTTCTGCGTTAATTGAAAAAGGTACGATTAATGGTGCTACGAGTAACCCTTCTATCTTTGCATCGGCTATTACGACTTCTGATGCATATAAAGAGCAGTTAGCTACTTTAAAAGGAAAGAGTGCCAAAGAGAAATATGAGGCACTGGCTATAGAAGATATTCGTACAGCAGCACAAGCATTAAGAGATATTTATGATACAGGAAATGATGGTTATATTTCTGTAGAGGTAGACCCTTTTTTATCAAACAACACAGAAGGAACCATTGATGAAGGTAAAAGACTTTTTGTAACAATCAATGAGCCCAATGTCATGATAAAGATACCAGCCACTGAAGCTGGATATCCTGCAATGACAGAACTTTTAAGCAATGGAATCTCAGTCAATGCCACATTGATTTTTTCCCCTAAACAAGCCCAAAGATGTTTAAAGGCAATGAAAAAAGGAATGGATGCCTTTAGTGCCAGTGGAGGAGGCAGAGTAGATGCTGTTATTTCTGTATTTGTAAGTAGATTTGATAGATTGCTTGATAAGGATTTAGCATCAGTGGGTATTGAAGTTGCACAAACAGGCATCTATAATGCAGCAAAAATTTATAACCTTATAGAGGCAAATCATACACCAGGTGTACGTACACTTTTTGCAAGTACAGGCGTAAAAGGTGATGATTTAGAAGCAGCATATTATATCAATGAATTACTTGCCCCACACTCGGTAAACACAGCACCATTAAAAACAATTGAAGCCTATATCGCCAAACCAAGTCCTCCAACAAAACTTCCTATAGAAGAGAAAGAAATTAATGGATACTTTACCAAACTTTCAGACAATGGATTTGATATGGACGAAATCTATGCACAACTCTTAAAAGATGGACTTGAAGCATTTGAGAAATCATTTAAAGAGATGTTGGATATGTTGAAATAAGGAGACAAAGAGCTCTTTTAATAAAATTTGGATATAATCCCAATTCTTAAAAATTTACAGTTTAAAATGTAAAACATTTAAGAAAAAAATCAAAAGGATTAACTTATGTTAGAAGGTATCGTTAGAGAGAGTATCGGTAAGCGTACAGCAAAACAGCTTAGAAGAGATGGTTATCTAACTGCAAACCTCTATGCCAATGGTATAGAAAATATTCAAGCTGCGTTTAAACGTGGTGAATTTGTCAGAGCAGTTAGAAATAAAGAGAACCTTGCATTCCCTGTAAAAGTGGGAGATAAAGAGTTAAATGTAGTGATTCAAGAGTATCAAATTCACCCAGTAATTGGGGATGTTGTACATGTAGACCTTAGAATAACAGTGCCAGGTCAAGTTACAAATTTTCTTGTGCCAGTTGTGACCCATGGTACGCCTATAGGACTTAAAAATAAAGGCGTACTTGTCATCTCTAAAAAAAGATTAAAAGTAAGAGGGGCGATTGAAAATATGCCTAATAAATTTGATCTTAATGTTGAACCATTAGAGAGAGATGCTTCAATTCTTGTAAGAGATGTTGATGTGCCTAATGAGTGTCGATTAATGGACAGACCAGATGTTGCTATCTGTGGTGTAATTAAAGCTAAATAATAAGCGTATGACACTTTTTGTTGGTCTAGGTAATCCAGGATCACAATACGAAAATACCCGTCATAATATTGGCTTTAAGATCATTGACAAGCTTGTCAATGACGCCAATGTTAGAGATATTTCTAAAATCTCTTTTTATGGAAAATTAGAGAGAACCCCTTCTACACTTTTTTTAAAACCTACTACTTATATGAATCTTTCAGGAAAATCTGTTCAAGCTGTAAAACAATTTTTTAAAATAGCACTTGAAAACATCATTGTAATACATGATGATATTGATTTACCCTTTGGTGCAGTACGTTTTAAAAAAGGTGGAGGTCATGGTGGACATAATGGATTAAAGTCTTTAGATGAACATATCACAAAAGAGTATATACGTGTAAGGATTGGGGTAGGAAAACCAGCACACAAATCTGAAGTAGCATCGTATGTATTACATGATTTTTCAGAAGATGAGCAGGATAGATTAAAAAATTTAATAGCACACGTTGCACAAGCATGTCAAGCATTAACTAAAAGTACATGTATTGAAGTGAAGTCACAATACAGTCTTAAATCGATAGAAGGATTACAGTCATGAGTCTACTGCGTCCTTCTCTTCATTTTAGATATTTGGTAAAACTTTATCTTAAAAATTTATTAAGTATACTTTTTGGCTTATCTTTTGCCTTTGCTACGATGGATTATTTTCAACACATACAACAGCTTGATGTCTCTGGAAATTATAAGATACTGTATATTTTTTATATGTGGCAGGAGGCACTAGGTTTGCTCTATCCTTTGGCGATTGTTTTTGCACTTATTGTGACAAAACTCTCTTTGATTAAAAACAATACAATGGGAGCCTTACATGCATTTGGTTATACAAAAAAACAAATACTTGTTCCTTTTTTAAGTGTTGCTTTTTTAACCTATGCTGTCTTTATATTTTTACATACAACAGAATTTTCTTACGCAAAAGACAAAGCAGGTTTTTTACTTAAAAATGAATTAAATGCCTATGATGTCAACGATCTCTTTTTTAAATATAATGATACTTTTGTTTATATAAAAACACTAGATCCTGTAGAAAAAAAGATAGAAGATATTACTATTTTTAAAGTCAAAGGACATCAAGTGCGTTATACGCTAAACGCACAAAATGCCACCTTTGATGGTTATGCATGGGATGCACATAATGTCATGCTAAGAACACACCAATATAAAAACGGAGAGTTATCGAAATATACTGTTGAGTTTAAAAAAAATATTAAAACATTAGAAGGGTACAAACCCAAAATCATTGAGTCATTATATGAAGGTAAAGCACTGAATGTAATAGATGCCTATAATACATGGAAATTACTTGACAAGCAACATCTTAATTCAGATAAAATTAGGGCAACATTATATGATAAGATAGTAGCACCACTCTTTTCTATTGCGTTGCTTATTATCATTTTTTTCAAATTACCTTTTCATGCAAGAATGATGAATTTTGGAACAGTCATAGCACTCTCTTTGGGTGTAACATTTGTAACATGGGGAATACTCTTTGGTCTTAACCAAATAGGATCAAATGGTGTAATCCCTCCCGAATATACAGCTATTTTACCTATTGTTCTTTTATGGATTTATGCTATATATGTCTATTTCACAGATGAAAAAACCATTGCTTAAGTGTGTGTAGAGCTTACCTTTTAATCAAATTTTAGATAAAATCACTCTACATAAATAGATACATTTTTAGGATAAGCAAAATGAACATTGATTACAAAGCTTTGGCACAGAAGTATGGTACCCCCTTATATATATATGACTTTGATTATATTGCACATAGATATATGACACTCAAAGATGCTTTTGCAGGTAAAAAATCGATGATTAATTATGCAGTCAAAGCAAATTCGAATCTTTCTGTGATAGCACACTTAGCAAAGCTTGGAGCTGGGGCTGATTGTGTGAGCATAGGAGAAGTAAGACGTGCACTAATAGCAGGTATAGATAAGTATAAAATTATTTTCTCAGGTGTAGGGAAACGTGATGAAGAGATACGAGAATCTTTAGAAAAAGATATTTTGATGATAAATTTAGAGTCTGAAGCAGAGATGAAACGTGTAGAGATGGTAGCACGCAAGCTTGGCAAAGAGGCTCGTATTTCTATACGTGTCAATCCAAATATAGATCCACAAACCCATCCTTATATCTCTACAGGATTACATGAAAATAAGTTTGGTGTAGAAATAGAACTTGCAAAACGTATGTATATTTATGCCAAGAAATCGGAGTTTTTAAACCCTCTTGGTATTCATTTTCATATTGGTTCACAGCTCACAAAGCTTTCACCTATTCAGGAGTCAGCTACTATTGTAGCTGATTTGGTACGTTCACTAAAAGCTATCAATATTGATATTAAATTTTTTGATGTCGGTGGAGGATTGGGTGTGGTGTATAGTGACGAGATTACTATTGCTACACAGGAATATGCACAAGCTATTTTTCAAGCAACCAAAGGACTGGATGTAACAATACTTTGTGAACCAGGACGATATATGGTTGCAAATGCTGGCGCATTTTTTACCAAAGTGCTTTATGAAAAAAACAATGGGGGAAAACGTTTTGTCATCGTAGATGGTGGTATGAATGACCTTATTCGTCCTAGCCTTTATAGTGCATACCATAGAATAGAAGCTGTAGATGTAGAAGGTGAAAAAACAGCAGCAGATGTCGTAGGTCCTGTATGTGAAAGTGGTGATTTTTTTGGTAAAGATGTACCATTGCCTCCTCTGGCACACAATGACCTTATTGTGGTACATTCATCAGGCGCCTATGGATTTACGATGGCAAGTAACTATAATACACGTTCAAAACCTGCCGAAGTGGCATTGGAAGGTGGAGAAGACAAACTGATAAGACAAAGAGAGACGTATGAGGATCAAGTACGTTTGGAGTTGGCGTATTTACAAAAGTAAAGGACACAAATGACTTTAGAAGATTTAAGAAAAAAAATAGATGCTATTGATGATATGCTTCTAAAGCTTTATAATGAACGTATGGATTTTGTACATCAAGTAGGTGAACTTAAAAATACTACAGGTGCACCTATCTATCGTCCTGAACGTGAACAAGCTATTTTAAATCGTCTTAAAGAAAAAAACAATGGCAAACTTACTGATGCTGCTATTGATGCACTTTATCTAGAAATGTTTGCAGTGGCAAGAAATTTAGAACTTCCAGAAGGTGTGGCATATCTAGGACCAAAGGCTAGTTTTACACATCAAGCAGCAGAGAGTAAATTTGGTGCCATGTCAGATTATTTGCCTATAAGCTCCATTAAGGGTGTTTTTAGAGAGGTGTCAAAAGGGACAGCAAAATTTGGTGTGATACCTATAGAAAATTCATCCAATGGAATAGTAAGTGATACCATTAACTGTTTAGATGAATATGATTTAAAAATTATTGCTGAAGTCATGATTGATGTACATTTTGCTTTTGCAACATTGTGTGAAGATATGAAAAAAATTAATAAAATTTATTCAAAAGATATTGCTTTTGGACAATGTCGCATGTTTTTACAAGATTTAGGTTTAGATAGTGTTGAGTTGGTTCCTGTAGAATCTACAGCTAAAGCAGCAAAACTTGCAGCCAAAGATGAAAATGCAGCTGCACTGTGCCCTTCTATTGCAGCAAAACTTTATCATTTGCCTATACGGTTTCATAATGTAGAAGATGATACCAACAACAAAACACGTTTTTTTATTATCTCTAATTTTGAGAATGCACCATCGGGAGATGACAAGACATCTCTATTGGTAAGATTGTCAAATAAGCCAGGCTCTTTGGTAGAATTTTTAAATTATTTTGAAAAAACAGGCATTAATCTTACGAAGATAAAATCACATATTGTAGGGGGAGAATCTATTTTCTTTATAGAATTTCATGGACATCAAGAAGATGAAAATGTAAAAGTAATTTTAGAAAAGTTAAGTAGCGAAATTAAAGTGTTGGGCTCTTATGTAAGAGAGACTGATGATGTATAAAAAGATAGGGTATATTATTGTGCCTTCACAACACCAATAAGGTAAAAAATGAAATACAATACAGTATTAAAAGATATAAAAATATACGAAGCAGGAAAGCCCATAGAGCTTGTGGTACGTGAATTTGGTATTGCCAGTGAAGATGTTGTTAAACTAGCATCCAACGAAAATCCAATAGGTACGAGCCCTGCTGTAAGTCAGGCAATTATAGCCAATGCCAATAAGGCACACTTGTACCCAGATGATTCAATGTTTGAATTAAAAGAGGCATTGGCACTCAAGTATGATGTCAAAGAAAACAATATTATTATAGGTGCAGGTTCAGATCAAATTTTAGAATTTATTTCACGAGCAGTACTTGATGAAAATGCTTCTGTATTAATGTCAGCAGTTACTTTTGCTATGTATGAAATATATGCCAAACAGATGGGTGCAAAGATTATACGCACAGCGAGTTTTCAACATAAATTTGATGAATTTATAGAAGCATATAAGAGACATAAACCAAAAATTATCTACCTATGTACCCCTAATAATCCAACAGGAGATGCGACAAGTAAAGAAGAAGTACTCAAAATAATTGATGCAGTAGACAAAGATACTTTAGTGGTTGTTGATGGGGCATATATGGAGTATGCCGCCGCAAAAGATGAAAAATATGCCATCACACCAAAAGATATATTGGGATATGATAATGTTATTTATTTGGGTACATTTTCTAAGGCATATGGGCTTGGTGGTATGCGTGTGGGATATGGTATTGCCAAATCTCCTATGATACAAGAGCTCTATAAAATGCGTCCTCCATTTAATATTAGTACACTCTCACTTGCTGCGGCTATTGCAGCATGTAAAGATGATACTTTTGTAGAAGCATCCATTACATTACATCAAGCACAAATAAAACGTTATGAAGCCTTTGCAAAAGAAAATGAGATTGAGTATATTGAGAGTTATACCAATTTTATTACTTATATATTTGATGAGACGAAAGATGCTACGCATATAGCAAATACTTTGCTTGAAAATGGTGTGATTATAAGAAATCTTGCTTCTTATGGACTCAATGCTATACGCATTACAGTAGGAACACAAGAACAAAATGATATATTCTTTAAATATTTTTCAGAGGCAATTGCTTGAAAAAAGTACTGATTGTAAAAAGTACAGAGGTCGAGGTAAAGCCTTTTGAAATACAAGATTTTGCTCACGATATACAAATGCGTAGTAGAATGAAAAAAATAACAAAAAAAGAGTTAAAGCATTTGGCAGATACTTTAGGTTTATCCTATGATGAAAAATGTATTGGTTTAAGCAAAAAATTATTGAATGCTTATATAGAAAATAAGGTGAGATAAAATAGATGGATATTAATAGTTATTCTATAGAAAAATTGCATACGTTAGCAGAAGATATTAGAAAAAAAATATTGGATACTGTGAGTAAAAATGGAGGACATTTAAGCTCAACAATGGGTGCAACAGATTTAATAGTAGCGATGCATAAAGTATTTGATGTGCAAAAAGATCCATTTATTTTTGATGTCAGTCATCAGGCATATGCACACAAGCTCATCACAGACAGATGGGATGATTTTGATACTTTACGTACTTTTGGTGGTATTTGTGGCTATACGAAGCCTAAAGAATCTCCTTATGATTATTATGTGGCAGGACATAGTTCTACTTCTATATCATTGGCTGTAGGTGCAGCAAAAGCGATAGCACTTAAAGGCGAAGATAGAGTTCCGATTGCTTTTATCGGGGATGGGAGCATGAGTGCAGGTATGGTCTATGAAGCACTAAATGAATTAGGAGATAGAAAATATCCTGTTATTATTATTTTAAATGACAATGAGATGAGTATTTCTAAACCTATAGGGGCTATATCAAAATTACTTTCGCAAACAATGGCAAGTCCATTTTATCAGAAGTTTAAAGGCAAAATAGAGAAGGTACTCGAACATCTTCCTGAGAGTGCCAATTATATGGCAAAACGTTTTGAAGACTCTTTTAAATTGATTACTCCTGGTATTTTATTTGAGGAGATGGGCATAGAGTATATTGGTCCTGTAGACGGACATGACATTGAAGCACTGATTGAGACGATGGAAGTAGCAAAGTCTTTAAAAAAACCAGTGATTATTCATGCACAAACAACAAAAGGTAAAGGATATGAGATAGCTGAGGGCACCAAAGAGCATTGGCATGGGGTCAGTGCTTTTGATCTTAAAACAGGGATTGCTCCTAAAAAAGATGGTGCTAAATCGGCTACTGCTATTTTTTCTGAGACACTATTAGCCTTTGCAGAGGAAGACGATAAAGTAGTAGGAGTGACGGCTGCAATGCCAAGTGGGACAGGAATGTCTGCAGTGATAGAGAAGTATCCAGATCGATTTTGGGATGTTGCCATTGCAGAGCAACATGCTGTGACCTCTATGGGTCCTTTGGCTAAGGAGGGATTTAAACCTTTTTGTACGATCTACTCCACATTTTTACAAAGAGGCTATGACCAGCTTATTCATGATATCGCACTGATGGATTTAGGTGTAGCTTTTGCGATGGATAGAGCAGGTATTGTAGGAGAAGACGGAGAGACACATCAGGGTGCTTTTGATATTTCATTTTTGCGTGGTATTCCCAATATGACACTGTTGGCTCCTTACAATGAAACAACAATGAAACAATGTATGGCGTTTGCAAAAGAGTATAACCATCCTTGTGCATTTAGATATCCAAGAGGTGCATTTATGGCAGAAGATTGTGAAAGTCCAGTCTATGAGCTAGGCAAATCTATGCTGCTCCAAGAGGGAGAAGAGATACTTTTTATAGGCTATGGAAATGGCGTAGGACGTGCACAAAAAACAGCAGCACTACTAGATAAATCTGTGGCAATTTTAGATTTGCGTTTTGTAAAACCTTTAGATGAGCAGATGCTTATCTCCTTAAGCAAAACGTACAAAAAATGGTTTGTCTTTTCTGATTCAGCTAAAATGGGAGGCGTAGGTTCAGCACTCTTGGAATTGTTAAATCGCAAACAGATTCATGATGTAGTGCTTACTTCTTTTGAGTATGATGATGCTTTCATTACACATGGAAATACAACATTGGTAGAAGAGAGTTTAGGACTTTTGCCCCAACAATTAGCAAAAAAGATTTTGTAATCGTTGAATTTAATACAGAGATTGGGACTATCTTTGTATTAAGTTCAGTGACAGTGAACAAAAAATATTATTTTTGAGATTTTACAAACAATTAGTCTATAATTGTTTGTTGTTAGTTTTAAAGAAGGACAATGATGAACGAATATATCTTTACAAGTGAATCAGTCACTGAAGGACATCCCGACAAAGTGGCTGATCAAATTTCAGATGCGATACTTGATTATATCATCGAAAAAGATCCACAAGCAAGAGTGGCTTGTGAGACATTGGTAAGTAATGGTTTTTGTGTCATTGCAGGAGAGCTAAAAACAACAGCATATGCACCTATGCAAGAGATTGCAAGAGAGGTCATCAAAGAGATTGGGTATACCGATGCACAATTTGGATTTGATTATAGAAGTGCAGGTGTACTCAATGGCATAGGAGAGCAAAGTCCTGATATTAATCAAGGCGTGGATCAAGCTTCAGGGGAGATAGGAGCAGGAGACCAAGGATTAATGTTTGGATATGCGTGTAAAGAGACTCCAGAGCTTATGCCACTGCCTATTTCTTTGGCACATAAAATTACAAAAAAATTGGCAGAAGTACGTAAAAATGGTACCGTACCGTTTTTGCGTCCTGATGGAAAAGCACAAGTTTCTGTAAAATATGTAGACCAACAGCCAGTAGCTATTGATACCATAGTTGTCTCAACGCAACATCATGATAACGTCAGTTTAGAACAAGTACAAAAAGCGGTACTTGAAGAGGTGATAAAACCAGTGATTCCTGAAGCGCTAATGCATGATGATATTACCTATCATATTAATCCAACAGGACGTTTTGTTATTGGTGGTCCTCAGGGTGATGCAGGGCTTACAGGTAGAAAAATTATTGTAGATACCTATGGTGGTGCTTGTCCTCATGGTGGAGGTGCATTTTCAGGAAAAGATCCAACCAAGGTTGACAGAAGTGCAGCATACGCAGCACGGTATGTAGCAAAAAACCTTGTTGCTGCAGGTGCGTGCGAAAGGGTCACATTACAAATTGCATATGCTATAGGCGTGGCCAAACCAGTCTCTATTTATATCAATACCCATGGCACAGCTCATGTAGATGAAGCCAAAATTACAAGCTGTGTAGAAACGCTTTTTGATCTAACCCCTAAAGGTATTATGAAAGAGTTAGATTTGCTTCGTCCTATCTATAAAAAAACAGCAGCATATGGACATTTTGGTAGAGAAGATGCTGATTTCACTTGGGAAAAAACACCTAGAGTGGATGAGATAAAAGAATATCTTGGACTTTAGTATCTTTGAATAACATAGGTGGCATTTTTTTGCAATAAACCAAAGGTATTAAAGTTTTTTTAAAAATCTTTGGCTATAGTTTACTTATATTAATTATAAAGGAATGAAAATGGCAGTAATAATTGGCGATATTTGCATTAACTGTGCAGCGTGTATTGATGAATGTCCAGTTGAAGCGATTGTAGATGAGGATGATAATCCAACGGGTGAGGAATACTACTATGTATATCCTGATAAATGTGTAGAGTGTGTAGATCATTTTGATACACCAGCATGTGCTGAAGCATGTCCAACAGAGGGTTGTATCACTTGGGATATGCCATTTACATCAGACAATAAAGCATACTTTTCTGGTGATAACTATTTAGATGGCAAAGGATATGGTATCGATGATGCAGATGCTCAAATGCCATTTAGAGATGATATCTCAACAGAAGATAGAAAAGAAAGAAAACCAGTCGTAGAAGACTAATATATGCTACTTCAACTTCACTGTTGAAGTAGATTTACCTCTATTCTCTCCTTAAACAAAATTTAATATATTTTTCGATATAATCCCGCCCTAATACTTTCATCATGATATTATAATGGGAAGTAAATAATCACTTTAGGAAATAAAGATGGAACGAACATTATCAATTATTAAACCAGATGCAGTAGCTAAAAATGTTGTGGGTCAAATTCTTAGTCGATTTGAAGCAGCTGGACTTACGATTGCAGCCATGAAGAAGATTCAACTTTCACAAGCAGATGCAGAAGCATTTTATGCCATTCACGCAGACAGACCTTTTTTTAAAGATCTTGTTTCTTTTATGATTTCTGGACCAGTAGTTGTCACAGTACTCGAAGGTGAAAATGCCATGGCAAAAAACAGAGAACTAATGGGTGCGACTAATCCTGCAGAAGCAGCATCAGGTACGATTAGAGCAGATTTTGCAGATAGTATTGATGCCAATGCTGTACATGGTTCTGATTCTGTTGAAAATGCTAAAATTGAGATTGATTTTTTCTTTGCACAAAGAGAGATTAACTAGTATTATTTACGGGACATTTTCCTATGAATATAGTATTTGATAAGGTTGGGGCTACTCCGAAACCTGTAACACTCTCTTCTGAAGGTGTGTTGCTTAAAGGGGTACTCCAAAAAAGTGGTTATCATCAAGTAACTTTAGATGCGCATTTAAGTGGTGCTCTTGAACTGTGTTGTGATAGATGTGGTGATATGTATACCACAGATGTAGACAATACGTTAGCACTTAAGTTAAGTGATTTAGTTTCTGAAGATAAAGATGATTTAGATATAATTGAGTTTTTAGATGGCAAGATAGATATCTTATACATCCTACAAAGCGAAATCAATGCCTTTAAAAGTACGTATCACTATTGTACAAAATGTGATAACAATGATGATACTTTTGAAGTTGAATATTAAATGAAGGATTAAATATGGCAGTACCTAAAAGACGTGTGAGTCACACAAGAGCAGCAAAAAGAAGAACACATTATAAGTTGACATTACCAATGCCTGTAAAAGATGCAGATGGAACATGGAGAATGCCTCACCACATGAATATGACTACTGGTGAGTACAAAACAACCAAAGCGTAATTGATGATACGCATCGCAATCGACGCAATGGGTGGGGACTTTGGTCCTGAACCTATTATAGAAGGCGTAGTACAAGCCTTAGAAGAAAAAATTTTTCTTCCTATTCTTGTGGGAGATAAAGAAGAGATACTTTCACTCCTTCCTCAATATTATGTAGATAAAGTTGAAATTGTTGAGGCTTCAGATGTTATATCGATGAGTGATCAAGCAACCAATGCTTTAAAACGTAAAGATTCTTCTATTTATAAAGCAGTTGAACTTGTACGCAATAAAGAAGCTTCTGGTGTAGTATCTGCTGGACATAGTGGAGCTACAATGACATTGGCGACATTGCGTATAGGACGTTTGCCTCATATTTCTAAGCCTGGTTTAGCCACATTGATGCCAAGCGTGATTGATACAAAAACATTGGTACTTGATGTAGGGGCAGTCACAGACTGTAATGCTGAAAATTTATATGAGTTTGGTGCTATGGGTGAAGCCTATGCGCAGACAATATTAGATATTTCTTCTCCTAAGGTAGGACTTCTTTCCAATGGATCTGAAGATTCCAAAGGAAATGCTTTGACAAAAGAAGCCTTTAAACTACTTAAAAACCTCAATGGTTTTGTAGGAAATATAGAAGGGCGCGATATCTTTAATGGTAGTGTCAATGTTGTTGTTTGTGATGGTTTTACAGGAAATATTTTACTTAAAACTTCTGAAGGGGTTGTTTCTACTATTTTTACATTGATGAAAAGACATATTAGAAGATCATTACCTGCTAAAATTGGTGCATTGATGATGAGAAAAAAAGTATTTGGAAATATGAAAAAGCAAGTTGATTATGCAGAGTATGGAGGCGCACCGCTACTTGGCATTGACGGCTGTGCGATTATTTCTCATGGCAGTTCAAATGCTAAAGCAATTAAGAATGCTATTTTCCAAGCACTTCGGTATACCCAATCAGATGTTAATACTACTATAGAAAAATTACTAACAGACAATGGATAAATTTCAAACCACATATATAAAGTGTGTGGTTATAGGGTGAGTGCAAAAATAAATCCAAATATTTCTTAATTATTTTAGATTTTACCATAAGAATTTATGGTAAAATAATAGCTTATATTATGAGTTAAGGACAACAATGTCAAAAACGAAACCAGTCTATGCTTCTTTTAAATCTATAGGTGCCTATGTACCTAAAAAAATTTTAAGTAATGCAGATCTTGAGAAGATGGTAGATACTACAGATGAGTGGATACTCAAGCGTACAGGCATAAAAGAGCGTCATATAGCAGCAAAAGACGAAGTCACAAGTGATATGGGTGCAAAGGCAGCCAAATTGGCAATAGAACGTTCTGGTATAGCAAAAGAAGAGATAGATTTGGTTCTTTGTGCAACAGTAACCCCAGATTATTTCAATATGCCTTCAACTGCGTGTATTATTTCAGATAAATTAGGTATTAAAAATGTACAAGCCTTTGATATTGCAGCAGCATGTAGTGGATTTGTATATTTGCTCTCTATTGCAAAGGCATTTATTGAGTCAGGTATGAAAAAAAATATTCTTATAGTTGGGGCTGAAAAATTCTCTTCGATTGTAGATTACACAGATAGAAGTACGTGTATTTTATTTGGAGATGGTGCAGGGGCTGCACTCATAAGTGCCACAGACAAAAAAGAAGAAGCTTTTATAGATGTACATGCATCTGCAGATGGTGCTTATGCAGATTTTTTAATGACACCAGCACCGGGGACAGTGAATCCTGTCAGTCAAAAAGTAATTGATGAAGGATTGCAGTATGTGCAGATGAAAGGCAATGAAACATTTAAACTGGCTGTAAAAACACTTACAAAAGATGTCAAAGAGATTTTGGCAAAAAATGAAATAGATACTGAAAACATTCCTCATTTTATTCCTCATCAAGCTAATTATCGTATCATCAAAGCTGTAGGTGACGCATTAAAAATGAAAGAGGAGCAAGTGGTACTCACTGTGGGTAAATATGGTAACACATCTGCTGCTTCTATCCCTATGGCAATCAATGATATTTGGGAATCTGGAAGGCTCCAAAACGGTGAGTTGATGCTACTTGACACATTTGGTGGGGGATTAACATGGGCTTCTGCACTGCTTCCTTTTTCGGGTAAGGGTAAATAGTCTGTGAAAATAGGGTTTATAGGTGATATAGTTGGTAAACCCGGTAGATTAATGCTTAAGCAATACTTGAAACGATTACAACAAGAACATGCTATAGACTTTACGATTGCTAATTATGAAAATGCTTCTCATGGGTATGGTTTGACTGAAACAAATTGTAAAGAACTTTTTAGTTACGGTGTAGATATGATGACAGGAGGTAATCACTCGTTTGATAAAAAAGAGATTTTAGAACTATTTGATAGCTATCCACTTATAAGACCCCTAAATTACCCAAAAGAAACTGCAGGTGAAGGAGTATATAAAACCACACTTTTAGGGCATGAAGTAGCTATTATAAACCTAATGGGATATTATACAATGCCTATGGTGGATAACCCTTTTACGATGATAGTAGAAGAGATAAAAAAACTTAAAAATCAAAATATACAACATATTATTATAGACATTCATGCAGAGGCAAGTTCTGAAAAAAATGCTTTGTATGCAATGCTAAAAGAGGATGTTTCTGCTATTTTAGGTACGCATACCCATGTAGGAACAGATGACTTACAAGTGATAGATGGATGTTGTTATGTGACTGATGTTGGACTTACTGGTTGTCGTGATGGTGTGATAGGCATGGATGCTACTATACCTCTTAAACGTTTTTTAACTGCACTTGGTGGACATCATGATGTTCCTGAAAAATGTAAGGTTATTCTACAAATGGTGGTGTTTGAACTGGATGACGATGGACGTTGTATAGGGGCTGAGAAGATCAAGATTTATGATGATAAGCCGAAGATTGTCACTCAGGCTTGGAGAGATTAGCTATTTCTTTTTATTCGTACTTTTTTGGGATCAAAAAGTGCGATAGCTTCTTTGACCATAGGTTCTTGTAGTAAGGTAGAGGGGTCTTTTTCTTTGGCTGCTTCTGTGTCTCCGGCACTTGGAGCGATACAAGAACTTTTCATCTCTATCTCTTCTATCATAGAACTTGTGTCTGCATCGGAGTGAGGGGGCTTGACTTCGACCACTTCGACAGGCTCAGTGACCTTGTTTATCTCGGTTACTGAGCTTGTCGAAGTATTAACTACTTTTTTTTTAGGGATATTTACTATTTTGGTTTCAAATCCAAAAGACTCTTTCACAAACATATTGATAACACCCCAGTGGGTGATGAGTGATTTTTTATCATCGCCGTCTGCTTGTGACTCCCAAGTAAGTTTATTGTCTTCAAAGCTTACAAAATCAATGTTGCGTTCAAAACATGTTCCCAAATCATAGTCTCTGTCATAAATCTTTTTTACAAGTGCATCAAATGTTTTTTGGTGAGGATTGGCTTGTGGAGTAAGAGGTTTTACTGCTTCTTTTTCTGTAGGTTGAGCTTCGGCAGATTCATTTACCTTATTGGCTTGGGTTACTGATATTTCGGTATCTGAGTCTGCCGAAGATATAGGCGTGTTATCTGTAGCAGGCACTACTTTTACTTCTTCATGGTGGTGTGCTGTAGGTTCTTCTGTCTCTATATTTGTTGTGCTAGGCGTTGGTTTTTTCTTAGGAAGTGTTGCTACTATCTCATCTTCTGTAATCGTGATGACTTCAGCAGGTGCTGAGACATCTGCTACTGGAGTGCTGACCATTATTTCTGAGACTTCTACTCCTTTGAGCTCATTTTCCAGACCTCGTATCATGGTATCTATATCTTTAATTTCTAAGCTTTCCATCATTTTAAATAGAGCCAAGGAGAGCACAAACTCTCCGTCACTTCCTAATGCGAGTAAGGCTTTAGACTCAGCAATTACCCTAAAGAAACGCTCTATAATCATAGGAGAAAATTTACCATTACCCCCTAAGAGTAGTTCCTTAAGGTAAAGGGTGAGTTCGTCCAGTATCATCTCAGCTTCATAGTCTCGTGCCATGTTAATAAAGGCTAAAATTTTAGTGCTGTCTTTTGTCATAATGTCTGAGAGTAGTGCTTCTAAGTGAGTAGGCTCTATGATACCAAGCATCCCTGTTACCGTTGCTACATCTACAAAGTTCTTGGAGTAGACGATGGCTTGGTCAGTGAGTGTAAGTGAGTCTCGTAAAGACCCAGCACCAGAACGTGCAAGTATCTCTAAAGCATCTTTTTCAAATCCTATTTCTTCAAGGTTTAAGATATGTTCTAGGTGCTTAAGTACAAGATTCTGAGGTATTTTTTTAAATCTAAAGTGCTGTGTACGAGAGAGAATGGTCGCGGGTAATTTGAGAGGGTCAGTCGTTGCTAAGATGAACTTGACAAAGTCTGGTGGCTCTTCGAGGGTTTTAAGCAGGGCATTAAAGGCTTGATTGGTCAGCATATGGACTTCATCGATAATGAAGATTTTGTAACGTGCTGAACTTGGTTTGTACTTGGTATGTTCTATGAGATCTTTGATATCATCTATACCACGATTACTCGCAGCATCCATTTCTATGATGTCCATGTGAGAGTTTTCAGCAGCCATTTTACAGTGGGTACACACGCCACATGGATGAGATGTAGCACCCTGTTCACACAAAAGTGCTTTTGCGAAAATACGTGCCGTGGAAGTTTTACCTGAGCCACGTAGTCCAGAGAAAAGATAGGCATGAGAAAGTCTGTTGCCGTCAAGTGCCAAAGAAAGTGTCTGAGAAACTGCCTCTTGACCGATAAGGTCATCAAAAGTAGCAGGACGGTATTTTCTTGCTAAGGCTAATGACAAAAGCAACTCCTGTATAAATATTTTTTTAAATGTGTATTGTTATTACTAAAGATAATACAAGTTTTATTGATACTATTGTAGTTAAATTTTACTTTTGGTTGGTATAATTGGTGATAAAAAATAAGTAATTAAAAAGTAATATTTTGATACTAAAATAAATAAAGTGAAAAAGGTTTTTAGCT